>CAKVCG010000115.1 GCA_934725525.1 uncultured Brachyspira sp.
GCTTTGCTTTGCTTTGCTTTGCTTTGCTTTGCTTTGCTTTGCTTTGCTTTGCTTTGCTTTGCTTTGCTTTGCTTAACGAAATTATAGTATATTTATTAATCATATTTAAGTTATCTATTATTTATTTAATTTTATAAAAATATAATATAAATAAAAAAATATGTCAATAGTTTAATACAAAATTTTTTTAAAAAAATTAGTCGTTGTCAGCCTCAATATAGGGGCGGTAATATATTTTATTTATATTTGACTTTTTTATAATAAAAACATAATATAATATTTATGAAAGTAGAAAATTTTATTAATAAATTAGAAAACGAAAAAGAGACTACTTTCACTTTGGAAGTGACGCCTCAAGCTAAAGCGGATTTGGGATATTTGGCGCAAAAAATAGAATCTTCAGAAATAGAAAAATATATTGACGCTTTTGTTATTCCCGATTCTCCTTTCGCCAATTTGAAAATCTCGCCAATACTCGCGGCGCTTCAACTTTCTCAAAGATTAAAAACCGAAAAACCTTTTATAATAACTCAAACGATGAGAGATAAAAATTCTATAGCGTTGCAAAACGATTTTATAGGAGCGAATTATTTCGATATAAGAATGGTTTTGGCGTTGACGGGCGACCCGATAGTTAGCGGAAATCAAAAACAGGCAAAGGGAGTTTTCGAGGGAAATTCGGAACTTTTGATAAAAATAATAAAAAATTTGAACGAAGGAAAAAGCGCGGGAGATTTTGTTTTTAAAGAGCCGTTAAAAAAAATATATCCTTTCTGCTCTATAAATAGCTATTCAAAAAATGAAGATATGCTTAAAGTTAGACTTTCAAAAAAAGTCGCAAGCGGAGTCAAGGCGATATTTACTCAGCCGATATACGAAACCGAAACTTTAAAAAAATTATTAAATTGGATAGACGAAATTCCAATAAACGAAATCGGATTAAAAGAAAAACCTATTCTAATGCCCGGATATTTTCCCGTTTTAAGTTATAAGACGGCGTATTTTATATATTACAAATTGCCCGGAGCGTATATCCCAGAAGATTGGCTTGATAAATTGAAATCTGCAAGCGAAAAATCCGAAGAAGAAGAGAAAAAAGTCGCGGGGGAACTTTCTACAAATTTATTTAAGGATATGATTAATATTCATAGAAAAGCGCATATAATGAGTATGAATAATTTTGATTTTGTGGCGAATTTATTAAAAGGATTATAATTTATGATAAAAGCCGTATTTTTCGATATAGACGGAACTTTGGTTAGTTTTAATACTCATAAAGTTTCAAACGCTTCTAAAATAGCCATTAAAAAACTAAAAGAAAAAGGCATAAAAGTTTTTATAGCTACGGGAAGAATTAAATTGCAAGTAGATAATTTGGACGATTTGGAATTTGACGGATATATAACCGCTAACGGACATGATTGTTATGTAGATAATAAAGAAATATATAGAAATGCAATAAGTAAGGAAACAATATACTCTTTAATCGATTATTTAAAAAACAAAGAAAAATTCCCATGTTCCGTAATGACAAATAACGGAATATTTATTAATTATATTGACGATAAAGTAAAAAAACTTTCCGAAGGAGTAGATATAGAAATTCCTGCAATTGAAAATTATTTTGAGTTTGTAGAAAAAAATATTGGCAATATTTTGCAAATTAATATTTTCGTTTGTGAGAATAAAGAAAAAGAATTAATGAATAAAGTATTTAAAGATTGTGAATCGAGCAGGTGGCATCCGTTATTCGCCGATATTAATAAAAAAGGTGGAGGCAAACATATAGGCGTGAATAAAATTATAGAATATTACAAAATCGATATATCCGAGACTATGGCTTTCGGAGATGGCGGAAACGATTTAACTATGATAGAACATTGCGCTATAGGAGTAGCTATGGGAAATGCAAACGAAAAACTTAAAACAGTTGCAGATTATATAACTGATAATGTTGATAATGATGGAATATATAAGGCTTTAAAACATTTTAATATAATATAAAGAATTATATTTTTTAATTATTGAAAGATAGAAAAATTTTTACTATACTAAATAATATAATAATTTTTGGAGTTTTTTATGAGAGCATATAATACCGTAGCGTTAATACTTGGAGGAGGAAGAGGAACGAGATTATATCCTTTAGTTAAAGCGCGTTCAAAACCAGCCGTTTCTTTGGGAGGACAATATAGAATGATAGATATTCCCGTATCAAACTGTATTAATAGCGGACTTAGAAATATTTATGTTATAACTCAATTTAACAGCGCTTCTTTGAATAATCATATTTACAACGCTTATAGATTCGATAATTTTTCAAGAGGACAGGTAAGCATTCTAGCCGCCGAACAAACGGACACAAACGAAGATTGGTATCAAGGAACGGCGGATGCCGTTAGAAAAAATCTTTCGCATTTCGACAACGAATTTATTAATAATGTTTTGATACTTTCGGGCGACCAAGTTTATCGTATGGATTATAATGTTATGATTCGCCATATGCTTGAAACGGGAGCGGATATTGTTATAGGAACTGTGCCAGTGAACAGAGAAGACGCAAAAGGTTTCGGAGTAATGCTCGTTAATAAAAGAGGACAGATAACCAATTTTTATGAAAAACCTAAAGAAGACGAAATTCTTAATTCTCTAAAATTGAGCGCCGAACAAAAGAAAATGTTCGATATAGAGGACGCTAAAAAAGAATATTTGGCTTCTATGGGGATATATATTTTTAGAAGAAATATCCTTAAAGAATTTTTGGAAGATAAAACGATGATGGATTTCGGAAAAGACATTATTCCAGAAGCGATAAAAAAGTATAAAGTTTTTAGCTACGCGTTTCAAGGATATTGGGAAGATGTCGGAACTATCAGAGCCTATTTTGACGCGAATATTTCTTTTGGAAGCAAAAATCCTCCTTTCGATTTCTACGATGAAGACGCGCCTATTTATACGCATGTTCGTTATTTGTCGGCGTCAAAGATTGAAAAAGCAAATATTACTTCAAGCATAATAGCGGACGGTTGCAAAATTGAAAATGCCACGATAAAAGAGTCGGTTGTGGGATTGCGTTCGGTTATTCAAAGCGGCTCTACATTGGAAAGAGTCATTATGATGGGAAGCGACTATTACGAAAATAGCGAAGATATAGAGAGACTTAATATTCGACATTTGCCTAAAATTGGAATTGGTAAAAAATGCACTCTAAAAAATGTTATAATAGATAAAAATGTTAGAATAGGAAACGAAGTGACTATAGTAAATAAAAAGAAAATTCAGAATCAAGATAGCGAATTTTACTGCATAAGGGACGGAATAGTCATAATTCCTAAAAATACCGTAGTAAAAAACGGAACTATAATATAATTTTAATTTTCCGCTTTATTAAAATATTTTAACTTGACAAAAATATCGGTTTATATATAATAGCCAAGATTTAAAATAAGGATTTAAAAATGATAAAAACAATTTTCAAAATAATAATTTTAATTACGATTTCAATAATGATTTCATGCTCGAATGAAAATTCGGAAGTTCGATTATCCGAAAACGAAAAATTGCAAGTATTCGATATTCGTTATTTGACGGCGGATAACGGAGAATATTTAAATGTAATATTGGAAGAAAATTCTAAAAGCGTCTTTGTAGATTATATATTTTACACAAATCAATCGATTGACGCGTTTACATTCGACACGGAAATTAACGAAGGATATATAAGCGCCGAAGCTATAGACGATTACGGAACTAACTATATTGAAGGCAATTTATCCGATTCTGGATTTAACGGAAAAATAGAGGGTAGAGAAGTTAATTTTGTAAGCGCAAAATCTCCTCTTTCTGAGGCAAAAATTGTTCGATATTCATACACTGTCTCTCCGACAAATGCATCCGAAGAAGATATAAAAACTTTTGAATATTATTCCTCAATATTTTTATTTAATAACGATAAAAAATCGGCAATTATAGATAAAATCAATTTGGATATAAATTCCGAAATAACGGACGCAAAATTGGATATAAATAAATTATCCGATGTAAAAAATATTTTAAGCAACAATATGCTTTGGTTTTATAACGAATGGACGGGCGGCGAATATATGTCCCATTACTATTCAATATCAGAATATGGAATAGATTATTTAAGCGAAAAGATAGTTTCAATAAATAAATATTCTTACGAATATACGGGCGGAGCGCATGGAATTCATGGAAAAATTTATAAAGTTTATTCTCTATCTGACGGCGAAAGATTAAAAATAGAAGATATTTTAATCGATGTAAACAATTTGGATTTAATAAATAAAGTCAAAGAAAAACTTTTATCAATGTCTGATAAGGAAATTTATTTTAATTTGGACGAACTTTCATTGCAAGAAAATAATTTTTATATAACTTCAAAAGGTTTAATATTCACTTGGGGAATATACGAAATCGCTCCTTACGCTATGGGCGATAGCGAAGTTTTATTTTCTATAGACGAAATATTGCCTTATTTGAAAGACGAATATAAGAAAATCTTTGAATAAGAATATTCTTGAATAAAAGAATTGATTCTTTCTTTATAAACACACTCTAATATTAAAATTCAACTCGTTAATTAAATTATTAAAACAAATTTTACTATTGACTCTGGAGTTAACTCCAATGGTATAATAAAACTATAAAATAAAAAAAATAAATAAAAACAAAAGGAGAAATTACAATGCAAAATTTCGGTAAAGCCGTGCCTACGGCAAAATTAAACAATGGCGTGGAAATGCCAATATTGGGTTTCGGGGTATATCAAATACCCGATTATGACGAATGCAAAAGAGCGGTTTTAGACGCTTTGGAAACGGGCTACAGATTAATCGACACTGCCGCCGCATATTTAAACGAAAAAGCGGTTGGAGATGCGATAAAAGAAAGCGGTATAAATAGAAAAGAATTATTTATAACGACTAAATTATGGATTAACAACGCGGGATACGAAAACGCTAAAAAAGGTTTTGAAGTTTCTATGGAAAAATTGCAGTTGGATTATTTAGATTTGTATTTAATCCATCAACCTTTCGGAGATTATTACGGTTCTTGGAAAGCTATGGAAGAATTGTTAGAAAATAAAAAAGTCCGAGCGATTGGAGTTTGCAATTTTTATCCCGATAGATTAATTGATTTGGCGGAACATAATAAAATTAAACCAGCGATTAATCAAATAGAAACTCATCCATTTTTTCAAAGAGAATATGATAACGAGATAATGAAAAATTATGGAGCGCAAATAGAATCTTGGGGACCTTTTGCAGAAGGTAGAGGCGATATGTTTACAAATCCTATTTTGTCGGAAATAGGAAAAAAATATAATAAATCTACAGCTCAAGTTATATTAAGATGGCTTATACAAAGAAATGTTGTAGTTATTCCAAAAAGCGTTCATAAAGAGAGAATAATTGAAAACTTTAATATTTTCGATTTTGAACTTTCTGCAGACGACATGAATAAAATAAAATCTTTGGATACGGGAAAAAGTTTATTTTTTAGTCATAGCGATGTAGAAATCGTAAAATTTCTTATCAGTAGAAAAGTTTGATTTAGATTATATTTTAATATTGACATTAGAGTTAACTCCAATGTTATAATAGTAATATAAATTAAAAAAATAAATTAAATTAACGCCAAATGGCGAAGGAGAAAA
>CAKVCG010000116.1 GCA_934725525.1 uncultured Brachyspira sp.
TTAACAATTTTATCGTTTTCAATATTTAAAGAAAATTTAGAAGTTTTTTCATTTTCGTATTTTTTTTTGGTATTTTCCAACTTTGTTAAATTTGCGCTATTTATATTTAAATTGTAATTGTCGATTATATTCATAAATATTCCTTTTCATTTTTAATTTGAGAATAAAAATTTTTATGTATAGCTAAATTATCGGAAACGGGGAAAAATATTTAGAAATTTATTTATTTAAAGTAATAGATTAGTGCATATATCAATTTTTATAATACCTATGAGATATAACTGACAATTGTGACTACCCGTTAGAGTCTACAATTTGCTCTGAACTATCCATTATTGGGCTTAATAATAGTAATTATTAAACAAATAAAATATATAACTCCTTATATAAATTATATAAAAATGATGAAATATATTTGAATTCAAGACGAAAATTTTATTCCAAAAATAGAAATATGTATTTTCAATTCTTAATTTTAAATGTTAACCTTCCGATAATGATTTATAGATTTTATAAGGTTATATTTATGTATTTTAATATTAGGTTAAAATCGAGGATTTTTTACGCGACTATATTAATAGGAGTAATGTTTACCGTATTTATATTCGTTTTTAGTCCTAAAGGTTTTAATAACCTCAACTCAAAAAAAGAACTTTTAAAGATAAGAAAAGAAAAAATATCAGAATTGAATAGACAAAAAACAAGACTTACGAACAATATTGAAAGGTTAAAAACCGACAGAGAATATATACTTTCTTATGCGAAAACTTTCGGATATTTGGATAGTGCTAAAAATGAAAAAATCATTAAGATAATTAAAGACAAAGAAGCTAAGGATATATCTACCACCTCTACTCAAAAATATTCTTCAACAAAAGAGATAAATATAAATATTAAAAGAATAATTATTCTATCGGTTACTATTTTAATACTTTTATCTATAATTTATTTTAACAGGCAAAAATATTCTTCAAGTCAAAATATTAATAACGGTTAATTATAAGGATAGCTTAAAGAAAAAATGAATCCCGCATCTTTATTTATAGGCTCGTAATAAGGCACAAAGTTAAAGCTCATCCCATCTTTTTTCTTTCCATAAATTCTTTGATAACTGTCATAAGCTACCGCAGCTCCGAAAACTATGCCAGCCGTCACTTCAAACAGAGTCGCCGATATCCATAAAGATTTATATCTTGAGCGTCCCGTTGTTGAAGGCCTAACAAAAGAATTTTCTAAAGCGTCTAAACCAAATACTAAAAAAGATGCGTAGGTATATGATAAAAAACCAGACAGTAAAAAAGTAACCTCCGTATATCTAAAAGGATGAGTTCTATAAGGCATATCCAATTCAACTGGGGAATTAATCACTCCGCTTTGATTTACAATATTAGTTCCCTGCATCTCAAAAAATGAAGTTATATTATTTGTATCCGTAGAATATTCGGAACTCAATTCCTGATTATCTTCGGTAATAGGTTTTTGTGCGGATTCATTAGTTCCGTATTCCTTAGCGGTATCCGAGAAATAAAAATCTGCAAAAACAAATTTACTTATTATTAAAAATACTACTATTATATAAAATTTCATTATAAAAGTCCGTATATTCCTATCATAAAATCAAACCCCGTCAAACTAACCGTTTTAAGTTTTTCGGGCAAAGCGAAGCCGTTTCCGTCATAATATGTTCCTAAATTAATCGGATTGGTATAAAGTTTATAACCTACTCCAAAATTAAATCCTAAAGTGTCTTTTATATTATATTGAATCACAGCCATAGCACCCAATCCAAACAGAATATCTCTAGAGCTAATTTTAGACTCGTTTGGAATAGAAGTATAATTGTCTATATAATAATCGCCTCCGCTCACATTTCCAATATCGGTAAAAGTAACTCCAAGTCCAATATACGGAATAAATACAAATCTAACCACTTCTTTATAAATATTGACATTAATATCAAAATTAAATCTTATATCGATTCCGTAGCTTGTTTTGAAGAAATCGCCGAATAATAATCCGAAACTTAAATTTGGCGAAAATAAATTATTATCGTATCCGACTTTCAAATGCATTCCTAAAGCAAAATCATTTTTATTAAGATTAATATTTAACCGTCCGTTGTTTGTTGAACTTTGATAAGTTTTTTGAATAGATTTCATTTTATAAGCCGAATAATTTATATTGAAGCCTACTAAAAAATTTCCAATATGCGTTTCTCTAGCAATATCTCCAGCTTTAATATCGTTTCCTCTCGATATTTTTGCAATAGAATATTCTCTTCCTAAATCTTTTATTCTTAAAGTTCCTTTTTCTTTATATTCTCCTTCAATAACGTTTCCCGAAGGCAAAACTATATTTTCCGATTTTGAATAAACTTTGAATCTAGTATTTTTACTTATTCCATGTTCGCTTCCAGCAAATAAAATAACATTTCCGTCTTTTATATCTGAGATTTTTAAAATAATTTTAAAAACATTTTTCATTTTGCTTTCCACTTGAATAGCCAAATCGTTGCATGCTTCGTCCAAAGCCGCTTCTCTCAATGCCATAGAAGGATAACGATTTATACTGTAATATGCCGAACCAAAAATTTTTGAAGAATATAATATTTTTGTAGTTTCAACATCGACTATTTGCAAAACCAAATCGACATTTGCGTAAATATTTCCGCTTCCAGATTCTATATCGTAATCGAAAGTAACATTTGCCGAAGTTATTCTTCCCGTTATGGCTTTACTGTAGCCATAAATTTTTCCCACTTCTATAACCTGCTCTTCGGTAATTCCCGTTAATTGAAGTTCCATTTCTTTTAAGTATTTGTCTAAATTCGCTCTGTCGACAATATTAAATCTATTCATTCTCGTCAATGAATTTTCTATAAGCGTGGTGACTTTTTTGCCCAAATTTTTTCTGTATTCGGTGGAAACATCTTCGATTTCAAAAACGGCGATATTTTCTTTCACATATCTATCCGTTATTTCTCTATCGATATTTTGGGAAAATAAATAAGTATGAAATATTATAAAAAATAAAAAAACCGCTTTTTTCATCTATATAGTTATAAAATTATAAGTTATTAAATAACAAAGTTATTCAAATATAAAATACACATTTATATTATATTAATTAGTAAAAAAGTCAAATATTTAATTTGAACTATAACTATAAAATTAACTATTCATTTTAATGTATTGACAATTTTTTACTTTCGTATATCCTATATCATTAAATTACCATATATAATAAATTGGAGATACAAATGGAAATATCTAAAAGAATTCAAAGATTAAAAACTTCTCCGGTTAGAAAATTGAATCCTTATGCAGAGGAAGCGGAGCGAAAAGGAATAAAGATTCATCATCTTAATATAGGACAGCCAGATATTGAAACGCCTAAAAAATTTATTGAAGCTATAGGAAGATACGACGGCAAAACTCTAAAATATGAGCATTCTCGAGGAATAAAACCTCTTCTAAAAAAAATACAGGAATATTATGATAAACTTGGAATTCATTATGAAGAAGATGAAATAGTAATAACAAACGGCGGAAGCGAGGGCTTATTATTTAGTTTGCTTGCCATATTTGACGAAGGCGATGAAATATTGGTAGCCGAACCTTATTATGCAAATTATAATAGCTTTTACGATGTATTAGGTATAAAAAGAAATGCGGTTAGAACATACGCGGAAAACGGTTTTCATCTTCCAAATATAGACGAGATAGAAAAACATATTACTCCAAAAACAAAAGCTTATATGTTTTCAAATCCGAGTAATCCTACTGGGGTTGTGTCTACAAAACAAGAATTGGACGATATAGCCTATTTATCAAAAAAACATGATATGTTTATTATAAGCGATGAGGTTTATAGAGAATTTGTATATGGAGATAGAAAAGCAATCAGCTTTGGAACTTATAAAGATTTGTCTGAAAATGTAGTAATAATAGATTCAATATCTAAAAGATTTTCCGCATGCGGGGCAAGAATAGGTTGTATTATAAGTAAAAATAAACCTTTTATGAATGCTGTATTTAGAGAATGTCAAGCCAGATTATCTGCACCTACCCTCGAAATGATAGGAGCAGCGGCTTTATACGATTTGCCTGCCAACTATTTTGAAGAAGCAAGGAAAGAATACGATAACAGAAGAAAAATATTATTTGAAAAGCTTACAAAAATGGAAGGCGTTATTATGAAAGAACCCGAAGGCGCTTTCTATGTATTAGCAAAGCTTCCGGTAAAAAACGCCGAGGATTTTGCAATATGGCTTCTCAAAGACTTTAATATAGATGGAGAAACCGTTATGTTTGCCCCAGGTGAAGGTTTTTACGCTACGGTAGGATTGGGAGTCGATGAAGTGCGAATGAGCTATGTTTTAGATTCAAAAGATTTGAAAAGGGCTATGCATATACTTAAAGAAGGTTTGATAAAATACAGAAAAGAAGTTGAAAAATAATATTTAATAAAAATTACTGTAATAAAAAATCTTTTTTATTATCGAAAGTCTTAATAAGAGTAAACATCATCAAATCTTTAAAAATTGGAGCGATAGTTTCGCTAATATTCATCATAAATAATCTAATCTTTAGAGATTGCAGGTCTTTATATAGTTTAAGTATTTTTGCTATCCCAGCGCTATTAATTTCTTTAACATTCTTCATATCCAAAACTATTGCAGGCATTCTTATAGAGCATGCCTCTTCAGAGTCTTCTACAAATTTTTTTATTTCTTCATGTAAAGAGAGATTGGATTCTACAACTATAGATATATATCCATCATAAAATTCTATAGCCAAAATATCATATATCCTTAAACTTAAAATTATAAAAATATGGGCAGGGAGGGATTCGCACCCCCGTAGACTACTGTCGGCAGATTTACAGTCTGCTGCCATTGACTGCTCGGCCACCTACCCTCTTTAATTATTTAATTTGAAAATTAAATAAATTTGCTTAATTATAATATTTTATAAAAAAATGTCAAGCATAAATTAAAAGCCTCAAAACGAGCCCAGCATATATTTATTTAATAGATATATAAATATGAATTATACAAATATTCCTACATAATATAAAAAATATGGATTTTATCTATACAAATTAAAATAAAATTAAATTTATATCGCAAACTATTATTTATTATAATTCAACTATTAAATTTAATTAAAGTATCCATTTTAATTTAACAGTTGATAATTTTATTTTTTTAATATATCATTAATCGAAAATCAAAAATGAGTTTAAATAATTTTTAATAATTTTAAGGAAAATACTATGCGTTTATCCAAACTCTTTATGCCGACTTTAAAAGAAGCGCCAAACGATGCGATTATAGCGTCAAATAAATTAATGATTAGAGCGGGCTTGGCGAGAAAAATATCAAACGGTTTATATTCTTATTTGCCTTTAGGAGTTAGAGTATTAAATAAAATTTCAAATATCATAAGAGAAGAGATGGACGCTATAGGTTCAAACGAATGCATAATGCCTTTGCTTGTTTCAAAAACTTTGCTTACCCCTTCGGGCAGATGGGAAAGATTCAAAAAAGAATTATTCAGATTAAAAGATAGAAACGATATTGATATGGCAATGGGACCGACTCATGAAGAAGCTTTTACTCTAACCGCTAAAAATGAAATTCAATCATATAAAGATTTGCCTTTAAT
>CAKVCG010000117.1 GCA_934725525.1 uncultured Brachyspira sp.
ATTCCAATAATGATAGGAATATCTTTTTCGCTTATAACTTATATGCATATTAGCTCATATAATTATCCGACTATAATTAGAATATTACTCTCTTGGGTTACTCCTATAATAGCTATGTCTCTTTTAGTTTTATTTTCTTATGTTTTAGTTCCTCAAACTAAAGTAAACTGGTCGAACGCCGCAATATCTTCGCTTTTGGTTGCAATAACGATAATAACTCTTTTCAGCGTTTATTTTAGATTAAATTTAAATGTCAAAAATTATAAACAAATATTCGACAGCGATAAATATAAAATCGAGTATGTGGTAAAAGAAATAAATTCGGTTTCTGAAAATATTTCAAATATTACTTTGGAAAGAATAAGCTATAGAATAATTGAAAATTTAGGAAACGGTTTAAGCGCTCCAACTTACGACAAAGAGGTTATTTCTACAAATATTCTTAACTTTATTGATTTTTCTCCAAATGTATTCGAGCAGTTAATGAAATATAATTTTAAGATTGGAGATGTTGTGGTAATAAGCAACGAAGACAATATGTTAACGAGCATAAGCCCCGCCGAGTTTTCGTCCGCGAGCGCTTTCGCTCAAATTCCCGTTTTGCTTTTGCTTTTATATATAATTTGGATAATAATTTTATTTGGAGCTGAACTTACATATTCGCTTCAATATTTCAGAGCTTACGGAGTCGACAGAATGAATATCAAACTTTCATTTGCCGAAAAAGAAGTTATAGCTTTAGAGTTTATGCATGCAATCGTCTATAGATTTATTAACAAGAAAAAACCTTTCACCGTCTATGAACTCGCTAAAGAATTAAAAACTCCCCCGACTATAATAAACGAAATCTCCGAAAGTTTAGAAAAAGCGATGTATATAATAAAAACCGTCGACGGCTCGAAAATATCTTATATATTAGGATGTCCTCCCGAATCAATAACGGTTGGAGATATTTTATATTCTCTAAAAATGAATGGAGGATTTAGGCATAAAAATTCCATAAGCGACAAATATAACGATGATAAATATAAAAAACTGATATACGAAAATAAAACGATTTCAAATAAAGATTATAATAAAGATTTATATCATTTGGTAGTTAATAAATAAATTTTTGTTATTATCTTTATAATTTATTGAGGTAAATTTTTTTTATATTTTGAATCTTTAAATTCTAAATAAGGTTTTGAGCTTAACATATGAATCGCCGTTATAATAGAGTAGCTTATCCATGCTTTTTTTTCGTTATTATTTTTATCGTTTTTGACAGATTCGTTTTCTCTTAAAATTTCGTTTAAAGTTTTTGCAATATTATCGATATTATCTTCAAAAAAATCTTCGCATTCATCGCAGGTATCCATAGTCGCCTGTCCTTCGATTTCTTCAATTTCTTTACCGCACCATACGCAATTAATGCTCATTTTATCTCCGTTATTTGTTTTTATAAAATCTAATTTCTTAAATTATAAAAGAATAGTATTTAATATTTCCGTCCGCGTCTAAAACTTCTATCGTAATAGACCCCGCGTTTTCATCTTCGATTAAAATGGTAAAATTTTCGCTCATAGAATCCAAAACTTTATCGTCTGGAATTATATAATGCCATTCTTCCGTTATCGTAGAATATCTAACCGTTTTTAAAAACGAAAGTTTATCTTTCGCTCTGAAAGTTATTTTTCTTGCGTTCCCTTCCGAGCTAACCGTAAAATCGGATATTTCTGGGGCATCGTTATCGTATTTTATATTAAGAACTTCCAAAGTTTTAGTTTTAGCCAAATCTGTAGGATTATCGAATCTGTCGCTTGCCGTTATTCTAAAATCGTAAATTCCCGAAGGCATCAAATAAGATTTAAATCTAAAGTAAGGATTTTCCAAATTATTTGCAAGTTTTCTATAATTTTTTTCGCCTTTTAATCTATATTCCAAATCGTATATAAGTTTGTCGCCGTTTGGGTCGCTTCCTTTCCAATATATCATAGTTTCGTTTTCTTCGAGCTGCGGGTTTTTCGTAGTTTCGTTGGAATCGTTTTGCTGTTTATAATGCGTAGTGAGTCCGCCGTTTAAAACATCTGGTGGCAGATTATTTTCAATATAAGTAAAATCCATAGAACTTAAAACTGGAACGGATTCGGAATTCGAGGTTTTCATTGTCACTCTAAACTGCAAGAATCTTCCGTCTGGAGCGTTTATTTTTCCGTCTTCGGCAATCGGAATAAAATCGCTCCAAGTATTGTCGACTCTCGCTACATTTCCCGTTCTAACTTCAAAAGATATATCCGAGCCTTCTGGAACGCTTGTCATAGCGTTTAGACTTCCAAGTTTGCTTAAAAGTTTTAAATCCAATGTGTCGCTTACAAAACTTCCTTCAGAAAGATTATTATTTTGCATTTTGTATATTTCTCCCGTTTTTGATATCGCAAAATATAAACCGTCTTTAGTAGCCGAAAATGTGGAGAGAGTTTTATTTTCGAGTCCGCCAATGTAGGATAAAAGCCCGTCGTTTCCGTTTATCTTGTAAATATCGGCATTGTCTCCCGTAATGAAATATATATTATTGTCGTTGTCCGAACTTAAAGCGAAAACCAAAGTTTGATTTAAGAAAAATAATCTTTGAACCGTTCCGTTCGCGTCCGCTTTATATAAAGAATTTCTAAATTCTTTTGCGCTTTCATCAGCTTTTTTGCCGCCATCTATTATCGAAGGCAATATTAAATAAGAAGGTTCTCTCGTTGCCGTTCCAAAATATAAATTTCCTATATTATCCATAGTAATCGCGTAAACCTCATTTTGCGCCGTATCGTATAAAGTTTTAAAAGATGGATTTTCCGAATTAGTTGCCAAACCTACTGACAAAACTAGTCCTCTTCCCGCAGTTCCAACATATAATTTGTTGTTTTTAGAATCGAAATATAAAGACATTGCATGCTGTTCCTCCGTTTTCAATATTTCCGTTATATTTCCGCTTGAAGATATTTTTAATACTCGAGCGTTATTTCCGCCTGCAGCGGCGTATAAATTTCCGTTATTGTCGAATTTCATATCCCAAATATAAGTGTCGTCTACATTTTTGCTCCAAATTTCATTTCCCGCGTTATCATATTTTATTATTCTCGCGTAAGGAGCGGTCGCAGCGTATATATTGCCCAAATTATCCGATATAACCGAAGTAAAAGCGCTTTCATTTGTGGATTTGACGAATAAATTAAAACTGCTTTCTCCCACGTTTCTTTTATATAATTCCGCGCCGTTTCCGCTTATAGCCGCATACATAGAGCCGTCTGCCGAAGGATATATTTTCCAAATAAATTTTCCGTCAATAGAGGCGTCTTTTTTTATAATTGGGGCTAAAACTAAAGAACCTTGTTCGGTTAGCATTATTCCGTTATAAGTTCCGTTATTGTAGAAACCTTTTCTTGCGCTCGAATAGTTTCTGGTAACAACTCCAAAAACCGTAATTTGAGTTAATATTAATATTGTTAAAATTATTTTAGCGATTTTCATACTTATCAGCCCCTTCTATGATAATATCTATTTTCATTAAGCCTAATATTGAATAAGGCATATTATACTCCCCTTCGATTGCGTTTATAACCGCGGATTTATCGGATGTATAATTATCCGCTATAATTCCGTATCTTGAAATTGGAAGCGATGGAAAAGAATCTTTGCCTATCTGAACTCCGCGCGAAGAAGAATAAAGCCAAACTTTCAAAGCCTTATCGTCATAAGATTTGCCGTATATTCTCATAACATCGTCTAAATTTCTTATTTTATATTTATTCGGCATAAATAATCTCTCGGCATAATAATATATATATTCGTTAGCCGCATAAATACTGTAAATATCCGTAGTCAAATTAACGGGAAGTTTAACGGGAATATTTATATAAGTTTTTTCCTGTCCGTAAGGAGTAATTCCCACTCTCAAATGTATCGTCTCTCCCGCAACCGCTCGCGTTTCAAGTAAAGTTATATCGTCCAAAAATGCATACTCCAAAGCGCTTCTTTTTATAGAAAGTTTTATTGATTTTATTCCAATTCTATTGAAATTATTATAAATAAAAAAATCTACTGGAGCAATCAACTGTTCTATAGCGTTTCTGAAAGCGTCTTTCGAGGAGTAGGTTAATATTCTGTCGGTTACTTTATAAGGTTCTTCAAAATAATCCGTTTCTATTTCATAACTTATACTAAATACTCCGTCCTCTTCGTTTCCCGCACTCGAAGTTACCGCTTCATAAATTGCCATCGAAAGCAAATAAGAAAAATATGTAGGGTCGTTTAGAACCCTAAAATTAAATTCTTTATTCAAAAAACTTTGGTCTTCCACTTGCAAATTAATGGGAATCATAGTGTTTTCTGGGATATCTCCGTAAACTCCCGAAACTCCAAAAGTCCCGTCATAAATCGTGTATCCTAAATAATTTGAATAAGCCGTTCCTATTTTAAAAGAAGAAGCAGCGGAAGCCATTATATGATTTATGTAGGCTCTCGAAACGGGTGCTCTTAATCTTCCTTTGGACCACATAGAATGCCCGAATAATAAAAATTTTTCATTATCGGTATGCGAAACCGTTCCGACTCCCGCTATGGATAAATCGCCGTCAACCAAAACTATCGCGACGGAATCTCCAAATAAAAATTTTCCGCTTTGAGTTTCGTCCGAAATTGAGCCTCCCGTTTGCATAGGATAAAACCCCATTTCTTTGAATTTATCCGAATATTCCGAAAAAGAATTTCCGTTGAACCCCGAAAACATTAAAGGAGTTTGAAGAGAATTCTTGCTTATTGAAGCGACTTTTGAGACATTTGTATCGTTATATAATTTATACATTTCTTCTATCGGAGTAACTCCAGCAATCGGGTCTTTCGCGTAATTCCATCCGAAAGCCAAAGCTCCCGCAATTTTTCCGTCAAAATAAATCGGAGAGCCGCTCATACCAGCGACAGTGCCTGAATGTTCCAAATTAAGTCCTTCGAGTTCTATCAATATCGCGTCGCTTCCATTCCACATTTTTCTTAAAACCGAAAGAACTTTTACTTTGAAAGGCTCGACATTAGTTCCATGAATTACCGTATAGCCTACGCCTTCCATTCCTTCATGTATTTTTCTCATTGGAATAACTTCGGGATTATCGGGCGGGTAGAGAGGCAGACTTTGAGCGAGCAAACTTAAATTAAAAGTCAAACTAAATAAAATTAAAAATATTTTCTTTTTATGCATTTAATTAATCCGTATTATAAATATTTTTTAATTGATAGTATAACAATATATATTAGATTGAAGTAAAATTCAATAAATAACTTTTGTTAGTATTCAATTATCGGAATGCAATAACTTAAATATAATCTTTTGACAAACTCACAATATTTTAGTATAATTACAAAATGATAACGGTTATTATACCAATTTACAATGTATCAAAATATTTAAAAAATTGTTTGGAAAGCGTAATTAATCAAACTTATAAAAA
>CAKVCG010000118.1 GCA_934725525.1 uncultured Brachyspira sp.
AAACAGTCCGCTAAATCCCAAACTAAATCAACTTTTAAAACTGAGCCTAAAAGTATAAAGCCAACGACAAGGACTGCGTAAACTTTTACGGCTTTTGCTCCGAATAAATATTTAACATTCTGCTCTCCAAAGAAATACCAACCTATTATCGTGGTAAAAGCGAAGAAAAGCAAACAAATAGCCACAAATACTACTCCAAAGAAACCGAATCCCATTTTAAAAGCTTCTTGAGGCAATCCAATTCCTTTTAACATTTCTGGAATAAGACTTGCAGACTCTAAAGGATATACTTGATTTTGCAATATGCCAGAAGTTAATACTACAAAAGCGGTTAAATTAAGAACTACAAAAGTGTCAATAAATACGCCTATCATGGCTACCGCTCCTTGTTCGCAAGGATGTTTAACTTTTGCCAATGCATGAGCATGAGGCGTAGAACCCATACCGGCTTCGTTTGAAAATAATCCTCTTGCAACTCCGTATCTCATAGCCTGCTGAACTCCAATGCCCAATCCTCCTCCTATAACCGCTTGAGGATTAAAAGCGGAGGTAAATATTAAAACTATCGAGCTTGGAAGATTCTTAATATTCATTATTAAAATTATTACAGAACCTATGATATAGAATAAAGCCATTATAGGAACGGTTTTTTCGGCAAATGACGCTATTCTTTTTATGCCTCCTATAAATATAAAAGCAGCTACCAAAGCGCATGCTATACCAATCCATAGAGGCTTAATTTGAGGAAATGCGTTAGCAAAAGCTCCGCTAATAGAGTTTGATTGCACCATATTTCCCATAAAACCTAAAGCGAGTATTATAAATATAGCAAATAAACCCGCTAAAAATTTACCGAAAGGACCTTTGAATGCGGCTTCTATATAATAAGCTGGACCACCTATTACATGTCCGTCTTCGGCTGTCGTCTTATATTTTTGAGCTAAAGAAGCTTCTACAAATATAGTAGCCATGCCAAAAAACGCCGCCATCCACATCCAAAATATGGCGCCAGGACCTCCATACATTAAGGCTGTAGCCGCGCCTGCCAAATTGCCCGTTCCCACTTGAGCCGCTATTGCGGTTGCTAAAGACTGAAAAGAACTCATTCCTTCTTTGCCCGCCGCTTTTCCTCTCAATGAGAGTCCGCCAAATGTTCTGTTCCAGCCGTCTTTAAACTTTGCGATTTGAACAAATTTCAACCTAATGGTGAAATATATTCCCGTTCCGCATAGTAAAAATAGCAGAGCAGAACCCCATAAAAAACCGTTGATTTTTCCGACAATACTTGAAATAATGTCCATAAAATACTCCTTTTAATTAAATTTTTTTATAAAAAAACGGAATCTATTATACAAATATGCATAATAAATTCCGTCCTTTTTACAGTAAAAATTACCGTTAATGTATGTCTCGGCTAAACTATTCAATCTTAAACTAAGATATAAATCCGCCTTTTTTCAAAATGCCTTCTGCATTTTCTTTATTTTTCTCGCTCACTAATATTATAGGACCTGTGCATCCCATACCCGATTCGGCGTAAATTCCGTTTCCCATAACTAAATCAACGGCTGAATCTAAATCCATAACTTCAATGCCAGATATTTGAGCCGTTACAACTTCTTTTTCGACTTTAGGCTTGCTTTCGCCTCCTGCCGAAGCCGTTTTTGGTTTCAAACTTTCCAATATGGAATCGAAACCAAATTTTTTAACCTCTTCTTCCTCTTTATTCATAACGGATATAATATTCCCGTTTATGCATTGATAAGCGTATTCTATAGCTCCCGCTATAACATTGCTGCCAGAAGCTCTCGATATAATAAATATAGGCATCGTAAAACCGAAACCTATTCCCGGTCCGTATCCGTATCCTATAGCCTCGTAACTTCCTCCGCTATTGAAAGAAGAAAACATTTTTATAAGTATATTTCCCGTAAGAGAATCGCAAACTACAATATCAACTGCTCCAGTTATTAAGTCGTTTCCTCTTAAAACTGCTCCGCCGTCCACTCTATTTGAAGCCCCGAATTTTATATTATATCCGTTTGAAGCCAAATCTTTTAAAGCCCTTTCTACTGTGCGGGCGGAATCTATATTTAATATTCCTACCGTAGGCTCTTCTATTCCGCAAGCTTTAGCGGTAATTATTCCATATACGGCATTCTTAAACATAGCCTGCTCTCTTATAGTAGCCGAAGTTCCCGTAGTCGTGGCAATAAAAGTCTCTTTACCGTTAGCTTGAGATATAACTCTGCCAACCGTAGATACGCCTATAGGAAAAGGATAATGCATAGTAACGCATGCATCAAGCTCTCCTTTTTTAAGCATCTCTTCCATTATTTTATGGGCTTTTTCATCGCAATCGGTTTCTATAGTTTTTAATCCCGAATTATTTTTTTCGCCTATTAAAATAACTTCCACATTCTTATTTCTGCTCATAGCGATAACGCCGCCTAAAGATACCGCTTCAGCTCCATGTTCGCTTCCTCTATTGGTTATGCCGACTACAACTTTTTTGCCAAATTGTCCAGTTTCCAAAGCGTTTGCAAGAGAGAGAAAAGTCTCCCCTATCATAGATTTTACCAAAGAATTATTAGAAGGATTACTCATTATAATACCTCCTTATTCGCCCAACATACTTTTAGCAAAATCTTTCATCGCGTTTGCTATAAGTTTATTAACTTCTTCTTTTGAAATTCCTTTGCTTCCGCCTTTATCTCCGCTATTTTTTTCTATTATAACCGATATTCCGTCAAAAAGATTTGTCATTCTTCCCAAGAATAAAGAACCTTTGCCAATTAACATTATACGATTAACTTTACCCGACATAATATCGTCTATAGCGTATCCTAAATAAGGCACTCCAGAAGGAATATGCCCTTGAGTAGGAGCCCAACCCGACATACCATGCTTTTCGACAAATTCGGCTAATTGACTTCTTTCTATATCGCCTTTTTTAACTCCGATTGCCGCTATCATTTTATAATTTGCCTCTGGAACATCTCCCGCTCCAGCAGGTTTAGTGACATCGGGATTTTGCATTTCAACGGTATATTTATCAATATCGGTAATCTTTAAATTCGCTTTTTCTAAAGGATTTACGACTAAAGAATTCATAACCGCTTGAGGCGCGCTTCCCGTAGAAACGGTATGCTTTCCGAGTAAATCCGTTCTAATAGCTGGATGTATTCCGTCATTTTCGCTTATTAAAATAGCAAAAGCCCCCAATATGTCTTCAATAATAGGAAGATTTTTACCAACATGGCTCTTTCCGTTCATACCCAATTTAGCCGTAGCCCCGCCAGCGACTATTACCACATTTTTATAAGAACCAGATTTAACCAACGAAGCCGCCGTAACTAAAGCATGCGAAGGAGCTGCGCAAAATCCTCTTATATCGAAGCCTGTAGTATTTGGAATTCCAGCAATTTCTGCTACGCTTTTTGCAAAATTACCGCCTCCTCTTTGATTCATATCTCCGCAAGCCTCTTCGGAACATTCTATAACCAAATCTATACTTGAAGCGTCTATATTTTTCTTTCTTACTAGTTCTTTTAACGCCATAACGCCAGAAGCTTTTACCGCTAAATTTTCAAACATAACATGAGCGCTTAAATTAATATCCACATCATGCGCTCTCTTTATACATCCTACCAATTTTTCATTAAAATAAAGCCCTTCGGCATGTTCTTCTTTCAATAATTTCTCTATATCGGCTATTTTAGTTTCGCATTTAATGTTCGCAAGTTCTTTATTCAAATCCTCTTCGCTTTTGAATTTGGATTCTTTGGAAATATAAGCTTCTTTCATTTTCTTTTCAAATTCCGCTTCTAAATATACAAGCTCAAAAGAATCCGCTATTTTCATCATAAATATAAATTCGTCTTCGGAAAATATTTCTCCAAATTTGCCGTTTCTATCGCCTTTATGAGGAACTCCTATCCAGCTTCCGCCCGCTTTTTTAACTTCTTCGGAACACTGACTTGCTAATTTTTTTAATTCTTCAGGATGAAGATTGCCAATATAAGTCTGATTGGGAGCGTAATTAACGACATCGTCAAAACTTCTTAAATATTTTTTTATATCCTTCAAATATTGCGAATTAGGATTAACTTCTCTTTCAACCGTTTGCGTAGTCCCGTTATTTATAACCATATCGGGCGCGTGAACTATAGCGTAAGCGGCCGCTTTTAATACAGCATAACTCATTTTTTACTCCGTTTATTTTTTTAAATTATATATTAAAATAGGGACAATTTCAATCAACAAAGTATCAAAATTGCCCCTCGTTTTAATTATTAACTTTCAAAAACCGTTTGCGAGTCTACGGGAATAGTTAAAGCTTTTAACGCCCTTTCGACTAACGAACGTCTTAATTTTTTCTCATCTTCTTTAGTCAAATTTGGATTTCCTAAGGGATGAGGTATTGCAACGGCGGGAACTATTCTGTTAGCTCCAACCGTTAAAGATATAGGAACAATAGTGCAAATATGAACTACAGGAATTCCCGTAGATTCTATCGCTTTTACCATCGTTGCACCGCAACGAGTGCAAGTTCCTCAGGTTGATGTCAATATAACGGCTTGAACTCCATCCTTAACCAAAGTTTGAGCAAATTCGGATGCAAAAGCCTTTGAATTTTTAACAGAAGTTCCGTTTCCTGTAGTGGTATAATAATAAGGATAAAGTTCGCCTATTTTACCTTCTTTTTCAAGGTCTTTTAATACATCGACTGGCAATACTCTATTTGGGTCTTGATTAGCGTAAGTAGGGTCATAACCTCCATGCGCAGTCTCGCCCATATCGTTTATAGAATATCTGCCGTATTTTGAAGCCGAAGAAGATTCTATATGGTCGGGGTTTCCAGAAGGAACTATTCCTCCGCTAGTTACAAGCGCTATTTTAGCTTTAGTTATATCGGCAATAGCCTCTCCAGGAGTCACTCTATCGAAATCTGGCATAGGATATTCCGTAGAAAAAGCTTCGCTTTTAAGTTTCTTAATAAGCATATCGACAGCCCTTTCGGCACCGTTTTTTTCTCTGAATAATACTTTACGAACGCCTCTTGCAATATATCCTTCTTCTTCCGAAGTGCCTATTTCCTCTTTATCAAGAATCTTTTTAGACAATTTAGCGATTTTCGGCAAAGCCTCTCTCATTCCAGCGGCGCTATTTTTTGTAGATATTATATAAACATCTTTTTTGAACATATCGGCTCCAGGATTTTCAATATACATTCCCGTAATTGCTGGAATTTTCAATTCGTCTTGCACCATCTTCGCTACAGTTCCGCAAGCCGTTCCATAACGACCAGCGTTAAAAGCGGGACCCGCTATAACCAAATCTGGATTAAAGCTCTTAATCATATCCAAAACTTCTTTTTTAGCTTTCTCAAGATTTTCATTAAAATAAGAATCTCCGCATATTACCGTTCC
>CAKVCG010000119.1 GCA_934725525.1 uncultured Brachyspira sp.
TGGATACAGAAACTTTATAATTTGAGTTTTACTCCGAGATTTTTGGCTCATAAAATTTTATCGATAAGAGATTTGGATGATATTAAATATTATTTGAGAGCTTTTAAAAAAGTTTCAAAAGGACATTTGAAAGATTTCGCTTAAAATTTTAATTTAAGTTAATTTTCGGGTTGTTATTATAATTGTTAATAGTCATTGCGAGCCTTTCTAATTCGTCATTGCGAGACGAAGTCGAAGCAATCCAATATTAATAAAGTTAAATTTTAAAATCAAATTTCTATTATTTATAGATTACTTCGGTTTTTCGCTAACAGCGGGCTTTAGCATCAAAATATCGCAATGACAATATAAATTAAACTAAATTTTATTTTCCGCCGTCAATTAAACTTTTTACATGCTTTACAATATCGAATCCCGCATTCAAGGCTTTTGCTATAGAGCCTCCAGATTTATATAATATATCTCCCGCTACATATAAATTATCAACGGAACTTTCATGAATTCCTCTTATTATAGGAACTCCGCTTTCGTCCAAATCTATCGAACATTTTTTTAAGAAATCTATCGGAGCGACTCCGCCGAGCGCGTAAATAACTCTATCGAATATGTCGCTTGTTTCGTCCGCAAAGCTAACCAAAACTTTTCCGCCCTCGTCCGCTATGGATTTTATATCGACTCCCAATTTCGCCTTTACCTTTCCGCTTGAAATATCTTCTTTTATCGTTTCCAAATTCTTTTCGTTGGGACGAGTAAATTCGCTTTTTCTATAACTTATTGTAACTTCGTTGTCTTTTCCTAAAAGATAAGCGTATTCTACCGCTGAATTTCCTCCGCCAACAACCAAAACTTTTTCATTTTCTTTGCATTTATAAATATTAAAATTAACGACAGCATTTAAACTTGGCGGAATAGGATAATCGGGTTTATTCGGTCTGCCCATTTTTCCTATTGAAATTATTACATATTTTGAAATATATTTATCGTTATTTACGGTTAACACTTCAAAATATTCTCCGTTTTTATTTATAGATTCGACTTCCGTATTAAAAAAAGCGTCTATATAATGCCCAAATACGCATTCGCTGAATAAATCTAAAACATCGCCTTTTGTCGCAGTTTCAAATTTTATATTTCCGCTCAAGTCGATTCTCTCGCCTTTATAATCTTTGTCGACTCTCTTATCGTCTTTATAGAATTTTCTAATCGTTGTAGAATGATTATCGCCTTTTTCAAGCAAAAGAACCTTTTTCATTTGAAGTATTGCAGCTTCAACGGACGCCGCTATTCCCGCAGGTCCCGCTCCGACTATAATTAAATCATATTCGTTTTCTAATTTATTTTCCATTTTTAATTATCTCCTTAAAAAATTTAAAATAATAACATTTATAATTAAAATTTTTGTTATATGTAAAAATTAAACATCCAAATTTTTTACATATTTTGCATTGGCTTCTATAAAATCTCTTCTTGGTTTAACTTCATCTCCCATAAGCATTGTAAATAATTGGTCCGCTTTTTCGGCGTCTTCGGTTAAAACTTGATACATTAGTCTCGTTTCAGGATTCATTGTCGTATCCCATAATTGGTCGGCATTCATCTCTCCCAAACCTTTATATCTCTGTATATCAGAATTTTTGCCTTTATTTTCTTCAAGTATTTTATCTCTCTGTTCGTCCGAATAAGCATAGGTAAAATTCTTTTTATCAAAACTTATTTTATAAAGAGGAGGAACGGCAATAAATATATGTCCCAAATCTATCAAAGGACGCATATATCTAAAAAAGAAAGTTAAAAGTAAAGTTCTTATATGCGAACCGTCAATATCCGCATCAGCCATTATAATTACTCTTCCGTATCTTATTCTTGATATATCGAATGAAGAACCGACTCCACAACCGAGCGCCGCTATTATAGGTTTCAAACTTTCATTGTCTATAATTTTATCGAGTCGCGCTTTTTCCACATTCAATACTTTTCCTCTTAAAGGCAAAATCGCTTGAAAATGTCTATCGCGTCCGCCTTTTGCAGTGCCTCCTGCAGAATCTCCTTCAACTAAATAAACTTCGCATTTATCAACTTCCTGCTCGGAACAATCGGCAAGTTTTCCAGGCAAAGAATCGCTTTCCAATGCATTTTTTCTTCTTGCTAAATCTCGCGCTTTTCTTGCAGCTTCTCTCGCTTGAGCGGCGGAAATTATTTTTTCCAATATTACTTTAATTACTTTAGGATTTTGCGAAAAATAATCGTTTAATCCTTCAAATACCAATTTTTCCGTAATCGCTCTTACTTCCGTATTTCCTAATTTCGTTTTTGTCTGTCCTTCAAATTGAGGATTTGGAATTTTTACAGAAACTACGGCAACAAGTCCTTCGCGCGTATCTTCGCCCATAAATGTCACTTTATTTTTTTTATCAAGTTCAAGTTTTTTTGCAAAATCTGTATAGATTCTCGTTAAAGCGGTTCTAAAACCTACTAAATGAGTTCCGCCTTCCGTTGTATTTATATTATTACAATATGTAAAAATATTTTCGTTATAAGCGTCAACATATTGCATAGAAACTTCAATATCAGTTTTATCTTCCGTTTTATGCAAATAAATAGGTTTATCATGCAATAATTTTTTATTTTCATTTAAATGAGCGATAAACATCTCGATTCCGCCTTCGTAATAAAATTCATTGCTTACGGTTTTTGATTCTCTTTTGTCGATAAGCGTTATTCTTATTCCTCTATTTAGAAAAGCAAGTTCTCTCAATCTGTTTGCAAGAATTTTATAATCGTATTCTGTCGTTTCAAAAATTTCATCGTCCGCTTTAAATGTCACTTTAGTTCCGTTTTTTGAACTTTTGCCGACTTCTTTAACGGGAGCTTCGGGAACTCCTTTATGATATACTTGTTTATATAGTTTTCCGTCTTTGCTTACTTCGGCTGTTAATTCCGAACTTAAAGCATTAACTACCGAAACTCCCACACCATGCAAACCGCCCGACACTTTATATGTTTCGTTGTCGAATTTACCGCCCGCATGCAATTTTGTCATAACTACTTCCAAAGCGGATACTTTCAATTTTGGATGCATATCTACGGGAATTCCTCTTCCGTCATCTTGCACTTCTATTATATTATCTTTTTTTATTGTAACGGTTATATTTTTACAGTATCCAGCCATAGCTTCGTCAATACTGTTATCAACGACTTCATAAACCAAATGATGCAATCCCGCCGAGCCAGTAGAACCTATATACATACCAGGTCGAGTTCTAACGGGTTCTAATCCTTCCAAGACTTGAATATTTTTTGAACTATATGTTTTTTCAGCAGCAGCCATTTTTTATCCTCGTTTATTTATAAGTTATAAAATTTATAAAATATTTTAAAATATAAATTATAAAATCAAAATTTGCTTTATATTATATATTAGTTTTTATAATATTTCAAATATTAATTGATTGCTTTGCAATGACAGATTAAATGAAAATAAGAGAAATAAATTTGAATTATTATATTATATTATATTTTTTAATATTTTTGAATTTATATTATTAAAGTAAATTTATTATATATATAATAAATATAATATTTCTTGATATATTATGTAAAATATAATATAATACTTTGTGTAGAAAATAAATAGGTATAATTATGAAAATAGAAAGAATAGAAATTAAAAATTTTAAAAGATTTACTCACCTTGTTATAGAAGAATTAAACAAAAATTTAAAATTAATATTAGTAGTTGGTAGTAATGGTTGTGGTAAATCATCTCTATTTGAAGCTTTTAATTATTGGCACTTAAAGTCAACATTTAATCTTAATAGTGAAAAAGATTATTATAACAAATTTAAAGATAATGTAGATTGCAATATAAAATTCTATGGAGAAAATAAACCAATAAATGAAAGTATTTTTTATTTTAGAACAGCATATAGAAATCAAGCGGAATTTAAATTAACAACTTTCAATGAAATAAAAAATATAAATACTAAAATAAACAAAAAAATGATAAATAATGAATCAGAAGTATCTAACAATTATAATATATTAATAGGAAATACAATAAATGAATTATTTTTTGAAAAAAATAACGATAAAAAAGTATCAGAGTTGAGAAACGACCTAATAGGTAAAATTCAACAATCTATGCATAATGTATTTGATGATTTAATGTTAAATAATCTTGGTAATCCATTTAAAGAAGGGACTTTTTATTTTAAAAAAGGTATTATAGACAAATTTAATTATAAAAACCTTTCAGCTGGAGAAAAATCAGCATTTGATTTAATTTTAGATTTGGTATTAAAAATAGATTATTATAATGATGGTATATTTTTTATTGATGAGCCTGAAATACATATGCATACAAGTCTACAAAGCAAATTAATTAAAGAATTATATAATATAATACCTGATAATTCTCAATTATGGATAACAACACATTCTATTGGTATAATGAGAATGGCTGAAAGAATATTAAAAGAAAATCCTAATAGCGTAGCCATATTAGATTTTGACAGTCATGATTTTGATAATTATGTCATTATTAAACCTACTAAATTAAGCAAAACTGTATGGGAAAAATTTTTGTCTTTAGCCCTTGATGATTTATCTGAATTAATAATCCCAGAGTATATAGTATTATCTGAAGGAAGCTTTTCTGGTAATAAAAGATATAATTATGATGCAACCATATATAATAAAATATTTAATGATAAATACCCAAATATTTTATTTATATCAGGAGGTTCTTCAGAAGATATAATAAAAGAAGATTATATACCTGAAAAAATAATAAAAAATTTTTCAAAAAGTATTAATGTAAAAAAATTGCTTGATAGAGATGATATGACAGATGAAGAAGTTAAAGTCAATGAAGAGAAAAACATAATAGTATTATCAAAAAGGCATATAGAGTCTTACTTGTTAGACGATGAAATTATTAAAAAATTTATAGATAATAATAAGCCAGAAAAATATACCGAAATACAATCTTTAATAAAAAATGTTATTATAAATAGTATTGATAAAGGTAATCCAAAAGATGATATAAAAAGGGTTAGAGGAGAAATATATAATATATTAAGAAAGGAATTGTCTTTGACACAATGTGGTAATACAGCAGATGCATTTATAATAAATAATTTAGTTCCATTAATTACTCCAGATACAGAAATATATAAAGTATTAGAAGTGGATATAATTAAAAAAATTATACCATAAAGATAAATTTTAATATTTAATTATAAACTAGTGCTATAAAATGCCATCCTTATTCGTTAATTTGCAAAACATTAATATTTTGGTATAATAAATTTATATATTTTGAATTTTTAATTATAAAGAGTAAATATGGCTAAAAAAGAAATTAAAACTGATTTTTGGGTATATTCTTTACTGCAAAGCGCGAATATTGACGCTACCGCTC
>CAKVCG010000120.1 GCA_934725525.1 uncultured Brachyspira sp.
TCAAATAATATTGTCTCGTCTATTATATTAATCGTTTCGTTTTTTCTAATATTATTTTTATTGCCAGCTTTTCTTCTATTTGCTTTATCTCCTCTTCCGTATTCTTTTTTTCTTTGAGGTTTAATTTTATTATTTTTCATTTTCAATACCGCAAAACAAAATTAACGAATAAAAAAAGAGCGTTGGTTTTTCCGATTTGCGAAAACAAAACCAACCCTCTTAATATCAACATTTCATTAAAAGCAATTTAATTATACATTGCAAGTAATTTTTGTCAAGTATTAAATTGATTTTTAATTAAAAAATTGTAAAATAATTTGAATATAAATATAATCGGAGATAAAAATGAGCGAATTAAAAATTGACTGTATCAATATTAATGTTTACGGAATGAATTCTTATATAGTTTCCGCCGATGACGAAGCTATGATTATTGACATGGCAAAATTATCTTTCGGATACGAAGATTACGATAAACTTCTCGAAGGCAAAAAATTAAAAAGAGTAATCTACACTCATGGGCATTTCGACCATATATCTGGAAGCGACGATATAAGAGAAAAATATAAAGGAGTGAAGCATTGCGTTCATGCTTTAGATTATGATTTTTTTAGCGATACGAAATTGAACGCGAGCGGATTTTTTGGCGGAGGAATAAAATGCCAAGCTCCAGAAATACAATTTAAAGACGGCGACACTTTCAAATTAAAAGACATCGAGTTTAAAGTTATTCATACTCCGGGACATACGAGAGGCGGAGTCTGTTATTATGCGGACGGACATTTATTTTGCGGAGACACAATATTTGCCTACGGAATCGGACGAACGGATTTTCCAACGGGCGATTACGAAACTTTGGAAAAAAGCATAACGGAAAAAATATTTAAATTAGACGATGAAACTTTATTATATCCCGGGCATGAGGCTTTTGGATTTAAATTGGGGCGTAGAAAAAATATGGGTATTCTATAGTTTCTTAATTATCAGAGAACAAATTATTTTTTCTTTTTTACTTTAACTTTTTTATTTGATTTATTTTTACTTGCATTAATCGACTTTTTAGATTTGTCAATCTTAAATACGAAATCAAAAACTTCTTCAACTTGTTTTACCAAATGAAAAGTCAAGCCTTTTTTTACTTTATCTGGAATCTCGTCTAAATCTCTTTTATTTTCAAAAGGAATTATAATATGCTTTATAAATCCCAATCTTTTTGCCGCGATAGTTTTTTCTTTGAGTCCGCCGATTGGAAGAACTTTTCCGTTTAACGAAAGCTCGCCCGTCATAGCGGTATCGTTTCTTATAACTTTATTCATAGCCAAAGAAAGCAAAGCCGTAGCCATAGTTATTCCCGCGGAAGGACCGTCTTTTGGAGTAGCGCCTTCTGGAACATGCAAATGAATAATCGCGTCCGAAAAATAATCTTCCGAAACTCCGTAATTTTTAGCTACGCTTCTAACATAACTGTAGGCGATTTGAACGCTTTCCGTCATAACCTCGCCAAGCTGTCCCGTCATATTTATTGAACCGCCGTCTTTTTTTTCGGCGACTTTTATTGATTCTATCGTGAGAGTAGCTCCGCCCATAGAAGTCCAAGCGAGTCCAATCGAGTTTCCTGGTTTAATCGCTCTTTCGGTTAAATCGTTTATAAATATAGGTTTTTTTAAATATTTTTCTATATCTTTTGAATCTATATTTATATCGTAAGTTTTTTTATCTTTTTCGACTATATCCGCCGCAATTTTTCTGCATATTCTTTCAATTCTTCTTTCAAAATTACGAACTCCCGCCTCGCGAGCGTATCCGTTAATAATATATTCTATAGCTCTATTTGTGAATTTTATATTTTTAATGTTTAGTCCATGAGCTTTAATTTGTCTCGGAATAATATATTTTGAGGCGATTTTTAATTTTTCTTCCATAATATAACCCGAAAGTCTTATAATTTCCATTCTGTCAAGCAAAGGAGACGGAATCGTATCGAGAGTATTTGAAGTAGTTATAAAAAGAACATTCGACAAATCAAAAGGCAAATCTAAATAATGGTCTCTGAAAGCCGAATTTTGCTCTGGGTCCAAAACTTCTAACAACGCGCTTGAAGGGTCGCCTTGATAACTCATTCCCAATTTATCTATTTCGTCAAGCATCAAAACGGGATTTTTAACTTTAACTATTTTCAAAGCTTCTATTATTTTTCCCGGCATAGCTCCGATATAAGTTCTTCTATGTCCTTTAATTTCCGCTTCGTCTCTCATGCCTCCGAGCGAAAATCTAAAAAAAGGACGCTCTAAAGCTTCAGCTATGCTTTTTCCTATTGAAGTTTTTCCGACTCCCGGAGGTCCCACAAAGCAAAGTATTGAAGATTTTTTATTTGGGTTTAATTTGCGAACTGCTAAAAATTCGTATATTCTTTCTTTAACATCTTCGAGTCCATAATGGTCTCTATCCAATATTTTTTTGCTTTTATTTATATCTTTTCTTTCTTTAGCTTCATCGTCCCATGGGAGAGAAAATAAAGTTTCCAAATAATTTTTTGAAACGGTATATTCGGGAGAATGATTATCGATTGTAGAAATTTTTTCTATTTCCTGTTCCATCCTCTCTCTTACTTCGTCTACTACTTTAAGTTTTTTTAGAATATTTTTATATTTATCAATGTCTTTTTGTTTAGGGTCCGTATCGTAGCCCAATTCTTTTTTTATTTCTTTTAACTGCTCTTTTAAGAAATAATCTCTCTGTTGTTTTTGAACTCTTGAATTTATGCTTCCTTGAATTTTTTGTTGTATTTTCGCTATCTCGCTTTCTTTTTGTAAAAGCAGAAGAACTTTTTCAAGTCTGTCTCTAACCTCGAATGTTTCCAATATTTCTTGTTGACTCGCTCTCTCCACATTTATCATCGAAGTGACAAAATCCGCCAACCTTCCAGGGTCGTCCACATTAATCATAGTAAGACGCATCTCTTCGGTAAATAAAGGATTGTTTTCGCTTAAAGCTTTAACCTCCGAAAGAAGCGCTCTCGTATAAGCTTTAATTTCGTTTTCGTCTTCCTTGCTCGAATAATCGCTAATATCGGGCATATATAAAGGCTCTACTCTTAAAATGGATTCGGTATTTATAAATCTAATTATTTTAAATCTCTTTATCGAATTGATAAGCAGATTGAGTCCGCCGTCTGGGAGATTCAATTTTTTAAAAACTTTTACTATCACTCCCACTTTATAAATATCATCGGGAGAAACTTTTCCGTCATCTCTCGGATTGTCCGATATAAATAAATTGAGTCCCAAAAATCCGTTCGATTCTTCTATAGCTTTATTTACCGAAGCCGCATGAATCGGAGGAATTGGAAACGGAGCGTAAAGTCCGGGAAATAAAGGCTTTCCCATCACTGGAATTACTATTAACCTTGAAGGTAATTTATCTTCCAAAATCGAAAGCGTATTTTCGCTTCCGCTTTTATTGTCGTTTTCGTTTTTTATATTTTCTTCTTTTATCTCTTTTGCCTCGTCCATAAAAACTTTAAAATCCTTAATTATTTTATATAATAATATAAAATAATATATATAAGTCAACCGTTTATTGATTTTATTTATTGTTGTTTTAATTTGAAAAAATGAATTTTTAAATAATAAAACTAATTCGTCATTACTATGCGTAGCCGAAGTAATCCAAAGTTAAAATTCGTTAACTTTCTTAACACAAGGGGTAGTTACCCCTTGTGTGTTTATCTTTGAGTTGGTTAACACAATGGGCTTCCCAAAGGGACGCACACTCTGTGGGCTGGGCTTCTGCCCCTGTAAGGGTAAGCCGAAGCGACAGCCACATTGTTATTAGAAAAGAAATTTTATACAAAGTGGATTGCCATGCTATCGCTCGCAATGACGGTAGAAGTTTGTCATTGCGAGGCTTTGCCGAAGCAATCTATTTAATGTGGATTGCTTCGTTTCACTCGCACACGCCGTGCGCCGAGAGGCGATGACAAATTTTTTTTATTTAACCTATTGACAAAAAATTAAAACATACTATTATTATAAAATAATTAACAAAAAAGAGGTAAAAATATGTATAGTGTAAATTTCTTAAGCAAAGCAAAGCAAAGCAAAGCAAAGCAAAGCAAAGCAAAGCAAAGCAAAGCGTGAATTACGCGCTTTAAACAACAATTCTTTCAAAACATTTCTAACCACATTATTATCATTAACATTGCTATTCTCAATTAGCTGTAGTAATGAAGGAACGACAGGCGGTGGCGATACGGGAGATAATTATAATTATAATTATTTTTCCGTAAGCGAAGATTGGAACAACTCTAAAGACATAACGCTTATTAGTCAAAATTCTTCCTCAAGCGTTTATTCTGCGGGAACGGTAGGATTTTCAGTTTATGGCGCTACGGATTATACGATTTCAATCGAAAGCGTAACTATGGGTAGCGGAGGTTCGCTAACTTTAGATGTGTCCGATTTTATCTATAGTCAATCAACTAAAGATTTGAGATTATCAACTTCTGGTTTAACTAAATTCCAAAATGCAAGCAGCGGTTTAACCGAAAAGCAAAAATATCAATACACGATAACATTCAAAATTGCGACTTCTTCGGAATCAAAAAATGTAGATGTTAATGTCAATCTAATCAAAGCTAAAGTCATAACTAAAGCCGAAGTGGAAGCTATGATGAAGAAAATAACAACAGAGAAAACTGCGGGAAGTCCACCTACACCTACTGGTATAGTCTCCATTTATGGCGGTGGAAATTATGCTAATTTTAATTTTAGTAGTTTTACTATAAGTAGCGGAGTTCCTAATTTTAAGTCTACCGTTGAATCTTCTACTGATACTGCTGAAAAAAGTTATAGCGCTGCAAATAGTTCTGCTACAATTGGCGGGCTTTCTACTAGCGGAATACAAAAAATTGCCGACTATAGAACTTTATTCGGATATTCTTCAATAGATTGGAGTAAACAAGTAATAATCGGTAAAAAATGCACTTTCTATTTTATATTCAAAGTGCCAAGCGGATGCGCTTTAGAAAGTAGTATCCAACATATAGCAACCACTGGACTAACTATAGAGTTGACTTTAGCGAAGGGTAGCTGGACAAAATAATTTATATTGATAAGATAAGAAATGTAAAAAGACATCGTATTTATTTACGGTGTCTTTTTTATTTTGATTGCTTCATTTTCTCGCAATTACAAATTTTTTATTACCAAAAAAGAACAATATATTATTGACATAATTAATTAAATGTTATATAATATAAATAAATATAAAAACATTATAGCAAAGGAGAAATTATGAAAGGCTATGCTATGTTAAAAATAGGAGAATCAGGTTGGATTGAAAAGGAAAAACCTGCCTGCGGACCTAAAGACGCTATTGT
>CAKVCG010000121.1 GCA_934725525.1 uncultured Brachyspira sp.
CTAACCGCTTCTTGTAATCCAATTTCTTGCAATCGCATATTTCCATCCCAATATTCCTCTGAAGTTAAAAACCATCCATTTGAATTTTTATCGCTTATTTTTGACGCTTCTTTATTATCATAATTCCAAAATTCAGCGACATTTCCGCCTGGCATATAATTTCCTTCTCTAACATACATTTGTCTTAAAATAACATCCCACCAAGCTCTCGTTGCTCCCGCTCCCCAAGCTTCTGTTAATATATTCCATTCATAATCTTTAGGGTCGGTTAAATATACCACTTGAGTAGATTTGTTTCTATCGTATAAAAGTTTTTCTACTTTAATTCCCGTCTTTTCTATTAAATCGGCAATCGAATTTCCCGCTGGCAATCTTCCGCTCGGGTCATCAACTCTTATAACAAATTTTATACTCACTACTTCGTTATTATATTTCCACCATCCGTTTTCTTTTTTTAATTTTCCTCTGTTTTCGGGCAAGTTAGCCGCATTTTCCATAGCTTTATTAATATCTTTAATCGCTTTATCTTCATTTCCGTTTTCAGTCATTCCCATTCTTAAAGGAATTAAATTATATCTATAAGTTCCAGGTTGTCCTGGAGTCGCTTGAGTAAAGGAAGGCATTCCCGCTCCTTTCAAAATTTCATCAATAAGTTTTTTTCGATTTATTAAAAAATTCATTGCAAATCTTACTTCTCTTATGGCGAGAGGATTAAAATAAGTTTTTCCGTCTTTAGTTATCGTATAAGGAGCTTTATTAGGAAAGGGATTAAATAATAAACTCCAAGTGCCTGAAGGAACTTCGTAAGTATCGAGTTTTTCCAAATCTTTTTTCTCTAACGATAAATAAACTCCTCCGTCTATTCCGCTTGCCATTAAATCGGCTTTGCCTTCCGCAACATCTTTAATTGCGATAGTCATATCCGTTCTTATATTAAATATTATCTTATCTATCAAAGCTCCGCCTCTGTCAATTTGAGAAATATCGTTTTTATCGTTCGAGCAAGTTGAAGAAAAAATTAAAAGTAAAAAAGTTAATTTTTTGATTTTTGAAAATATAAATTTCATAATTTGAACTCTTTAATATATAAAATTTAAGATTATGAATATAATAAACTTATAGGTAATAAATGTCAATTATGTTAACTAAAAAATATAATATTTATTTATAAAAATACGATACTATATATTATAAAAATTAAAAAAATTCTATTGACTTTTTAAAAAATTTTGTTATCTTATTGGTAGAGATTTGAGGAAAGTATAAAGTAATAAAATGGTTAACAAAAAACATTGTAAATTGAAATACTGTATAAACGATTGTCATGTCATGTCATGTCATGTCATGTCATGTCATGTCGCCATTATTGTATCGACAGTCATAAAAATATTCTCAAAACTTTTTTATCAATCAAAAATTATATTAAAACATTCGGCGGGAAATTTTACTCGCTCGCTCAATTCGATAAACAACAAAGATTATTCTTTGTTATTTATAAAAAAATTATAAACAAAGGAGGATTTGCATTATGTCAAATCAAATCAAATTAGCGTCAAAATTATTTATTTTGATAGCAGTCTTACTTTTTGCTTGGGTTGGAATAAGCTGTAAGAACAAGAATACGCCGGGAGAAGAAGGGGGTATGCAGCTTGAAAAACCAAATGATGTAACCAATAAAGTTGGCGATAACGATGGCTTTATGAGCGATGAAGAATTAAATAATGCTCAATGGACAAACGAGATGATACAGATTAGATTGCTTGCTGTATCGGAAGATGGCGGTTATTATCGTAATCCAGTTATTGCCACTTTTGGAAGTAGGAATACTAAAGTAATCACCGTAATGGAAAAAAGATTCGGACAAAGTGGAGAACGCGATGTTGCGGTAGACGGAAACTCCAGAGTAGATTTGATTTATCAATATAGCGCCAATTCGGGCTATGAGTTTAATAATGTATATACAATCGGACAATCTGCGCAAGGAGACCCAAGTCTTTCAAGAGGAGTTCCCGTAGTTTTTGCAAATAGTAAAAAAGAAGATGAAGTTGTGATAGTTGCGGTTGCTGGAGGAGGATTCTATGGTAAAGGAGTCGGTTCTCAAATAAAAATCGTTAGAGGAAATCCAGCCAACTCTCTTGCAAAGGCTCAATGGGAAGATTTGACTTTCACAGAAGAAGCTAAGAAAAAAATAAAAAATAGAAATGCGAACAATGACGCTAATGCCGACATATTGGCATACATAAATCAAGTTATGGGCGGAACTCCTACGAAAGGAAGAAAAGACACATTCCAAGCTAACGCTTTCTATTTGAAGAGCGGAATTGGAGCGACAAGCGATGATATTTTTGCTTTGGCTATAATCGCTCTCGATGTTAATACGGAAACTCACCAGAATTTCGGAACTTTGATTATCTATTCTATCGACAGAGGAAAAACTTGGAATTTTGGTCCTTATGCGAAACCTATAACCAGCGGACAGAGTTTTAGTTGGACTCCTTATGATAGTTCATCCGACTATAGAGAAAGCAAAGCCGTATTATTAGATGGTAGTATCGTGACCGTATTGGCTACGACAATGAAATCCATACAAAACTCAACACAAGATACTATGGGAGTATTCACGGGAACTTACAATCAAGATATCGAAATGAGTGGGCCTACTCGAACGGGTATAGTGGGAGTTGCAGGAGGAGGAGCCGGAGGCGGATTCGAGCTTGCTAAATCTCCAAAGAACAACGACTATTACTTACTCAGCTTGAGAGATAGAAATCCTTCATATACCAAAGAAGTAACTTTGTATAAAACTACAAAAGAGATGAAAGATGGAGTTGCTTTGGGTATAAGCTATATAAGCGGAGGCGGAACGGTTGCCGTTTTGGGAGACGGAAGTATTTTAACTATGACGGAAGAAGCTTTTGCGTTAGGTTCTAAACCTGGAGAGTTAAAATTTAATATAGTTCAAAGAAGATTTACTCCAAGTTACATTGACGCGAGAATAAAGGACGGAACTGGAATAATAAAAGATAAAGATAGATATTATAATCCATCTACGGGTAGTGAAAAACTTGACTATAAATTTTAATCAATTCGGATAGAGACATACAAGTCCAACCTAATAAAAAATAAAGGAGAGGGAGCGGAGATGCTCTTTCTCCTTTTTATTTTAAAATTTAATTAAAGTTTTCTCGTATAATTATGACAAAAATTTACTCGCTTGTCAAAATAAAATAATAAGACGCTTGATATTCGTAAATTTTTAATATATAATGTGGCATTCAAAATAATTCCAATTAATTAATAGAGAGTTTCAAAATGGATATAGCGATACTTACGGCTGCGATAATAATAATAATATGCATAATGGCAAATAATGTATCCTCAAAAATAGGCGTTCCTTCGTTATTATTGTTTTTAGTATTAGGAATGATTTTCAATAAAATGTATAATTTCAATGATTATGTAATTTCAAGTAATATTTGCACGGTCACTTTAATATTCATAATGTTTTACGGAGGTTTTGGAACGAATTGGGAATTTGCAAAACCTGTGGCAAAGCAGGCGTTTTTGCTCTCTTTCGTTGGCACTTTTTTAACTTCGATTATCACGGGCTTATTATGTTATATTATTCTTAAAATAGATTTATTTGAAAGTATGCTTATAGGTTCGGTTATAGGTTCGACTGACGCCGCTTCCGTATTTTCGATACTTCGCTCGAAGAATTTGAATTTAAAAGGCGGTTTGGCTTCATTGCTCGAACTTGAAAGCGGAAGTAACGACCCTATGTCATATATGCTTACCGTTATATTTTTAGGCTTAATCGGAAAGACTATAGGAACTCCGCTGTCTATAATCATTATGCTTTTAAAACAAATAGTTTTCGCATTATTGGCGGCGGCTTTAATATCGTATTTGTCTTATATGGTTTTAAAGAAAGTTAAATTCGCGATAAACGGACTCGACACGATATTTGTTTTTGCAACCGCGCTTCTTTCTTATTCTCTATCGGCATCGCTCGGAGGAAACGGATTTTTAAGCGCGTATATAGTGGGAATAGTTTTGGGGAACTGTCATTTTAGGAATAAAGTTATTTTGGTTAATTTTTTTGACGGCATCACGGGACTTATGCAAATGGTATTATTCTTTTTATTAGGTTTGCTTTCCACTCCTCAAAATATATTGCCCGCCGCAAAAACCGCGATTCCCGTAGTTTTATTTATAACTTTTATAGCGCGACCAATAGCGGTGGCGATTTTGCTCACTCCGTTTAAAGTAGGATTCAAAAAACAGTTGCTCGTTATGTGGGCGGGACTGAGAGGCGCCGCTTCAATTGCTTTTGCAATATTCGTTATGGGAAGCCAGACGGAAGGAATAAATTACGATGTCTTTCATATAGTATTTTTTCTTGCGATAACCTCAATTTTATTTCAAGGAACTTTTTTGCCTATAATAGCGCGAAAATTAGATTTGGTAGATTCCAACGAAAATGTATTGAAAACATTCAACGATTATGTTGACGATTCGGATATGCAGCTAATTCAAATAACGATTCCTCCGTCTCATCATTGGGTTGGCAGGCAAATTAAAGATATAGAATTCCCCGAAGAGTCGATTGTCGTAACTATAGAAAGAGGCGAAAGCACGGTTATTCCAAACGGAAACACCACTATTGAAAAAGGCGATATAGTTATTTTGAACGCTAAACGAACGAAATATTACGATATAAATTTGAAAGAAATAATTATAAATAGTCGTCATCCTTGGAAAGATAAGGAACTTAAAGATTTGCATTTGGCTAAAAATAATTTAGTAGTTATGATAAAGCGAGACGGCGGAACGATTATCCCGAGAGGAAACACTACTATAAAACAGAACGATATAGTTTTATTAAGAGAAATTTAATTTATTTTAATATTCTATTTTATTTAATTCTAAAATCGTATTTAATATAATTTTTCTTAAATTCTCTATATTAATATTATTCTTTGCGCTTATAAATATTGGATTGTTATATAATATTTGAATCTTATTTTTTTGAATTTCGTCTATGCAGTCGATTTTATTAAATACCGATAAAGATTTTATTTCTGAAGCTCCAATTTCTTTTATAGTGTTTTCAACTTTAATTATTTTCTCTTCTATATTTTTATCTGAAGAATCTATTAAATGAAT
>CAKVCG010000122.1 GCA_934725525.1 uncultured Brachyspira sp.
AGTAAACTTTCGGGTAAAAAGATAGTTTTATTTGGTTCTTACGATTGGGGAGACGGAGAATGGATGAGAATTTGGCAAGAAGATGTTTCTTCTGCGGGCGGTTCTTTGGTTAAGGATGGTTTAACAGTTAATCTTACTCCAGACGATGAAGGGCTTAATAAATGCGTTGAATTAGGCGAAGCTCTTGCAAAAGCTTAAATTGATTAACTAAAATTAATCGTTAAAGTATAAAAACGAGGAGGTTTGTATTAATATGTGCCTCCCCGTTTTATATTCTACTTTATATATTTTTTACTTTTTATACTTTTCCGCTTTTTTATATTCGGTATGCAAATAATGATGCGGTTTTTCTCCCAAAGGTTCTCCCAAGAAATCTTTATAAAGTATTTTTATATGCTCGTTGTCATGCGAACATCTATGTTTAACGACTTTTTTATCTTCCGTGTATAATCCTTTAGCTCTATCGACTCTTACCTCGTTGGTAGTTCCGTAAGGTTGTCCGCCGCCGCCTACGCATCCGCCTGGACAAGCCATAACCTCTACAAAATTATAAGGAGGATTTTCGCCTTTTTCTTTAGCCTCTCTTATCTCTTGCATAACTGGGTCCACATTATGAAGTCCGTTTACTACGGCTATTTTTACATCGTTATCCAAAATCTTTACTGTCGCTTTTTTAACATTTTCCAAACCTCTAACATCGTTAAATTCTACATTTTCAAGATTAGTTCCCGATATAATATTATAAGCCGTTCTTAAAGCCGCTTCCATAACTCCGCCAGTCGCTCCGAATATAGTTCCCGCTCCGCTATATTCTCCAAGTATGCTGTCCGCTTCTTCTTCCTGTATTCCCGCCAAATCGATTCCGTAATGTTTTATCATTCTTGCAAATTCTCTTGTAGTTATAACGACATCGACATCGTTATAACCGCTCGATTTCATCGTGTCGTTTTTTCTTATTTCGTTCTTTTTAGCCGTGCAAGGCATTATCGAAACATTATATATTTTCGCCGGGTTTAATTTCATTTTTTCGGCGTAATATGTTTTAGTCATAGGCGCGAGCATCATATGAGGGGATTTTGCCGTAGAAACATTATCGAGCAAATCTGGATAATATTCTTCTATATATTTTACCCAAGCGGGACAACATGAAGTAGTCATTACCGCAGTTCTTTTGCTTTCGGTAAATCTTTTGACGAATTCGTTCGCCTCTTCCACTATTGTCATATCCGCTCCAAAATTCGTGTCGAATATAGCGTCGAATCCCATCGAACGCATAGCGGCGTAAATTTTTCCCGTAATATTTTCTCCCGCTTTAAGTCCGAAATATTCTCCCAAAGCCACTCTAACCGAAGGCGCCATTTGAACGGTAACATAAATATCCGGGTTATCCAAAGCGTCCATAACTTCTTTAGTGTCGACTTTTTCGTATATTGCCGCTACCGGACAGTGAGTCGCGCATTGTCCGCAGTCAACGCAAGTGGAATCTTTAAGCGAAACCCCGACTGGAGCAAAATAAGTGTCAAAACCTCTATTTACGAATCCCAACGCGTTAACTCTTTGCATTTCTTGGCAAACCACGACGCATCTTCCGCATTTTATACATTTTTCTGGATTAAGGACTATACTTCCCGCCGTTTCGTCTCTCGGATGATTCTGTTTTATATTGTCGAATTTTGAATTTCTAACACCGAAATCCGCGGCAGCCGTCTGAAGTTCGCAGTTTCCGTTTCTTATGCAATTTAAACAATCGTTCGGATGAGCGGATAAAACGAGTTCCAAAACTCCTTTTCTAACTTTATTTATTTCACCATCATGAGTTATTATGTCCATTCCTTCTTCCACAAGCATTGAACATGCTCGAACATATTTATTTCCCATATTTGCAAGTTTAACCATACAAATACCGCAGGCGGAAGTCGGAGGAATATCGGGATGATAGCATAGAGTAGGAATTTTTATTCCCACTTTTTTAGCCGCTTTTAATATCGTAATATTTTCTTCTACTTCCAAATTTTTACCGTTTATTTTTATTTTAATCATAATCTTATCCTTCATTTTATTTTTAACTAATTTTTAATTCGTGTTTCTAACAAATATTCCCGCTTTATATTCGTTTTCAAAATGTTTTAAAGTCGATAAAACGGGATTTGCAGCCGTAGTTCCGAGCGCGCATAGAGAAGCGGTTTTCATTGTCAAAGCTATCTCTTTTAATTTTTCTATATCGTCTTCTTTCGCTCTTCTTTTTGTAAATTTTTCAAGTAATTTTAGCATTTGCATGCCGCCTATTCTACAAGGCACGCATTTACCGCAACTTTCATCAACGCAAAAACCTAAATAAAATTTGGCAAAATTAACCATATTCCTATCTTCGTCTATAACTATCATACCGCCCGAACCCATCATTGAGCCTAATTGAACCAAATTATCAAAATCTATATGCGTTCCAAATAATTCTTCAGGCAATATTCCGCCAGAAGGTCCGCCCGTTTGAACTCCTTTAGCAAATTTATCGTTAGGAACTCCGCCTCCTATATCGTAAATTATCTCTCTAATAGTAGTTCCCATAGGCACTTCCACCAAGCCCGACACATTGACATTTCCCGTCAAAGCGAATACTTTAGTTCCTTTTGAATTTTTCGTTCCGATAGAGGCAAACCATTCTCCGCCATTATTTATTATAGCGGTAATATTTGCAAAAGTTTCGACATTATTTATTACGGTAGGACAACCGAATAATCCTTTTACCACAGGGAAAGGAGGACGCGGTCTCGGAGTTCCTCTGCTTCCTTCTATTGACGCCAAAAGCGCCGTTTCTTCTCCGCATACGAAAGCGCCCGCTCCAAGCCTTATATCCAAATCGAAAGAGAAATTAGCTCCTAAAATATTTTTTCCAAGTAGTCCGTAATTGTAAGCCTGTTTCAAAGCTATTTTCACTCTTTCGACCGCTAGTCCATATTCCGCTCTGATATACATATAACCTTTGCTCGCTCCTATAGCGTATCCGCCTATAGCCATAGCTTCTATTACAGCATGAGGGTCGCCTTCGAGGATGCTTCTATCCATATAAGCTCCAGGGTCGCCTTCGTCCGCATTGCATACTATATATTTTTGTTTGGCTTCTATTCCTTCGGCAAAACTCCATTTTTTCCAAGTCGGAAATCCAGCGCCTCCTCTTCCTCTCAAGCCCGATATTTCTAATTGTTTGATAACATCTTTAGGTTGCATCTCAAATAAAACTTTTGAAAGCGCTTTATAGCCGTCATTTCCTATATATTCGTCAATATTTTCAGGGTCTATCATTCCGCAATTTTTTAGGACTATTCTTTTTTGTTTTTCATAGAAATTAATCTCTTTAGTAAAATCTCTATGTTCTCTCTGCTCTTTATACAATATTCTTAATACAAGTTTTTTCTGTATTACATGCTGCTCTATTATATCTTTTGCATCTTCGGGTTTAACATGCGTATAAAATACTCTTCCAGGAATTATTTTGACTACTGGACCTTGACTACAAAAACCGAAACATCCCGTTTTTATAACCAAAACTTTATCGCCGATTCCATTTTTTTCTGCATGCTCTTTTAATAATCGAACTATCTCTTCGCTTTTATTAGATTCGCAAGCCGTTCCTCCGCAAACTAAAATATGATATCTGTCATCTTCGGAGCTTTCTATTCCCTTTCTTATTTCTATTTCTTTTTCCGTGCTTATTCTATGCTCTTCTAATTTTTTTCTATCTAATTTTTCTATCATAATTTACTCCCATTATTTATTATTATTATCTTCTATAAGTTTTGAAATATCTTCGGGTTTTACTCTTCCTCTAACTTCTCCGTTGAAAGTAATGACAGGAGATAAACCGCAACATCCTATGCATCTGACTTCTTCCAATTTGTATTTTCTGTCTTCGGAATACTGCTCGTTTCCTTTTAAGTTGAGTTTGGATTTTACTTCGTCAATTAAATCTTTTGCTCCGTTCAAATAGCATGCCGTTCCCATACAAACCGATATATGATTTTCAGCAGGCGGTTCCATTGTAAAATAGTTATAGAAAGTTAATATTTCATATATTCTTGTAAGCGGAACATCTATTTCTTCCGACACATATTTTGCCACATTTCTGGGGACATACCCGTAATGTTTTTGAATGCCGTGAAAAATCATTATTAAATTTCCTTCGACATTTTCCCATTCTCCGACTAATTTTTTGATACAATCGCTAATTGGCTCTTCGGTTAAAAAAGCTGCGTTTTCGCTCATTTTATACCTCCGTTGTTATTTTATTTTTATTTTTTAATTAAACCGTTATAAATAGTATAGTAAAAAATAATTCAAAATTCAAGTGAATTTCTTAATCTTTTTTATTAAAAACTATTTACAAAATTACGATTTGCTATACAATAAAAATACCTAAATGAACAACTATTAAGTTTATCATAAAGGATTTTATAACTATTATATAATATTTAGTTTGATTTATGGAAAATAGAATTGCCGTTATAGGAATAATCATTGAAAATAAAAATATAGTTTCAAAGGTTAATGAAATTTTGCATGAAAATGGCGATTTTATAATAGGAAGGATGGGAATTCCTTACAGAGAAAAAAATATAAATATAATAAGTATCGTTTTAAATGCTCCTTCGGATAAAATTAATAGTTTAACGGGTAAGCTTGGTATGTTGGAAGGAGTTTCTGCAAAAGCTCTCTACTCCAATAAATAAGCAAAAATTTTTTAAACAGTTTTTTATTTGAGAGGTTATCATGTATAAATTTAATTCAAAATCTAAAAATGCAAACGAATTTATTAATGACGAAAAAATTTTAGAAACAATATTTGAAGTCGAAAACGGAAATTACGATATTCAAAAAATATTGAATAAATCAAAAGAAATGAAAGGACTTGAGCCTGACGAAGCTTTGGCTTTGTTATTATGCAAAGATAAAAATATAGAAAACGAAATATACGAAATAGCAAAAAAAATAAAACTTGAAATATACGGAAGAAGAATCGTTTTATTCGCTCCGTTATATTTATCGAATTATTGCATAAACGGTTGCGTATATTGTCCTTATCATTCAAAAAATAAAAATATAGCGAGAAAAAAATTAACTCAAGAAGAAATAAAAGC
>CAKVCG010000123.1 GCA_934725525.1 uncultured Brachyspira sp.
ATAAGAAAACAGAAAAAAAAATTATTGAAATTTGTTCTTTGGCTTACGAAGTTTTAGGATGCGAAGGACTTTGCAGAGTTGACGCTATAATAGACGAAAATAATAAAGTTTATTTAATGGAAGTTAATACGCAAGGCGGAATGACGAACACATCCGATATTCCCGCTATGGCAAAAAGCGTAAATATAGAATTTGAAGATATAGCTTTGTATGTATTGGGTTTAAGTTATAGAGATTAAATTTTACATGTTATTACGAGGCTATACTTAAACTCCCTTTTCTATATATTCTACCAAAATGTCAAAAATTAGATTTATCTCTGTATCCTTCCAGAAGCGTCTCCGTTGTAAACAGTCATAACCTCGTCAACGCTCACGATGTTAAAATCGCCTTCTATGGAATGTTTTAAACAACTTGAAGCGGTTGCGAACTCTAAAGATTCCCTGTCGTCTTTGCCGTTTATAAAAGAATAAATTAATCCCGCAGCAAAACTGTCGCCTCCTCCGACTCTGTCTACAATTTTAATCAAATATTCTTTTGAGAAAAAATATTCTTTGCCATTATAAAGCATACATGACCATAAATTTTCGCTTGCGGAAATCGAGCCTCTTAAAGTAATTCCCACTTTTTTAACTTTGAATCTGTCTACAATTTCTTTTGCCACTTCTTTATAGCCTTCATGCGAAAGTCTGCCTTCGATTATATTGCTGTCTTTTGCCTTTATTCCAAAAACTTTTTCCGCATCCTCTTCGTTTGCCATGCATATATCTATATAAGGCATCAGTTTTGTCATCGTTTTATTCGCTTCTTCGGATGTCCATAATTTTTTTCTAAAATTCAAATCGAGGCTCACGGTAAGATTTTTTTCTTTGGCTTTTTTGCAAGCGGCTATGCATATTTCCGCGACATTATTTCCCAAAGCTGGAGTTATTCCCGTAAGATGAAACCATTTCGCGTTATTAAAAATTTTATCCCAATCGAAATCTTTTATATTCGCTTTTGAAATCGAAGACCCCGCTCTATCGTAAATGACTTTTGAACCTCGCTGACTTGCGCCTTTTTCCAAAAAATAAATTCCAATTCTGTCGCCTCCAAAAATTATATTTGAAGTATCGACTCCGAACCTTCTCAATTCGTTTATGCATGCCTGTCCTATATCGTTATTTGGAAGTTTTGTTATAAATGAAGTTTCTACTCCAAAATTTGAAAGCGCTAAAGAAACATTTGCCTCGCCTCCTCCAAATCTAACATCGAATGAATCCGTTTGAACGAATCTCAAATTTGAAGGAGGAGATAAACGAAGCATTATTTCGCCAAAAGTGACAACCGAAGCCATAATGAAAATTCCTTAAATTATTAAAATATGTTAACATAATATATTATATTAATTATTATTTCAATAACATTAATTTAAAATTTAAATATTGAATTTCGATTTTTATTTGATTTTAAATTGAAAGAATATATTTTATCATCTCACATAAAACATATCTTTTGGAATATAATCGTCAATCATTACGGTTTCTTTAAGATTTCTTCTGCCTTGCATAGCCATCACATTATAAGTCGCTACTCCGATATTATTATTTTCAAGCATAACGGTTCTTTTTTCCATTCTCTCCAAATCTATATTTGAAGTTCTAACTTGGTCGAAATATTCGCTTGCCAAAACAAAATTTCTAAAAGCCTCTTGTTCGTTTTGAATATTGTTTCCGACAACCGAATTATAAGCGTAAGAAACTCCGATATTATTATACAAACTCGCCAAATAACTTAAAAGGAAGAAATCGCTTTCCGTTCGCATTTCGAGTCTGCCTAATCTTTCGCGTCTCGCTAAAATTTGATTAAGCGCGTTTCTGTAAAAACCGTTCGCTAAATTCGCTCTATCCAAATGAAGCAACGAATTTCCCAAAGCGTAAGACACTACGCTATTGCTTGGATTTTTTTGAAATAAAGCGTTGAAGCCCTCGAAGGCTCTGTCGAATTCGTTATTCAAATAATAAATCCATGACAAATTATATAAAAGTTGGTCGCCTCTTAATTCTGGAGGCAAATTATCGTAAGCCAATTGATAATGTTCTTTCGCTTTTTGATAATCTTTATCCTGATAAAAATACAAATTAGCTAAATTATAATTAGCGTCTGGATAAGTTTTGTTTATCTCCAAAGCGGCGTTAAAATTATTAATCGAATTTCCGTATTCTCCCAAATTATAATAAATCTGCCCGAGCATATTATATACGAATTCCCGTCCTCTTATATAAGGATTATTTTCGTAAGTAGGCAAAGCGGTATTAATTAATATATCTCTCGCTTTCTCATAATGTTTTAATCTCGTCTCATAATCCGCGTATCCTACTATCGCATCGATATTTGTTGGATATTTTTTTAAGATTTTCTCAAGCAAAGTTCTTGAGCCGTAAAAATCATCGTTGTTTAATAAATATCTTGCCAATTTAGGATAAACATCGTCGTCTATATATCCGCTCTTCAAATTGTCTATATGCTGCTGAAGGGCTTTGACTTGATTATAATTATCCTGATATATTCTTATAAGCATTGCTCTTTTTCTGGCGATTACATTATCTCCGAAAAGATTTATCATTTGAATATAATTATTGTAAGCGTTGTCGTAATAATTAGGCTGCGATAAATTTCTCGCTCTGCTTATCATCAATATTCCAAGTTCGTCATAAACGGTTTGCAATTCTTTTTTCTTTGAAACATAAGAAAGCATATCGTTATAAAGTTCTTCTCCTTTAATATAGTCATCTTCGGATAATTGTTTTTCGCCTTTGCTTCTATAATAATATCCGAATAAAACTCTGCTGTCGAAATCTCTAGGTTTTATATTTAAAGCGCCTTCTATTTTTGTTAAAGCTTCTGGGAACATTTCTCTTTCTATATACGCTTTTCCGTATCTGTTAAACCATTTTATTTGTCTCGGTTTGAGTCTGTTTCCTTGAGCAAAATTTCTTTCCGCATCGTTATAAGCGCCGTTCGATATATCCGCCAAACCTCTTTTAAAATAATCGTTCGCTTTCACTGGTTTATAAATAAATTGGTAAGAAAGCAAAACTATTCCGACAAACAATATTAAAAATATCGCGGCGACTCTTATTATATGAGCGTAATCTTTAAGCGAATTAGGAATCGGTATCAAGTCCAATATTCCGCTTTTTCCGTATTCTTTTATGCTTAATCCTAATTCTTTATTTATAAATTCCGTTATATCTTCGTTGGATTTTCCGCTCTCCAAAGAATATAATAATTCCCGCATCGCGTTTTCGTCAAGTTTTTCGTTTAGAATGACATCCAATACATGATATCTCGTTAGAGGAGAAAGATTTTTTATGCTGTCAATAACTCTGTCTTGGTCAATATCTTTATCTAAATCTTCGTATTTTGAAGCGCCTAATTTATCCGCCATATCTGGAGAAGGAAGCGAACTTCCACCTTCCATTATTTGAACGGGTTCTTTTTCGGAAATCTCTTTGCTATCTTCTTTAACCAAATCGTCCAAATTATCTAAATTTAAATCGTCAGTTTCTTCATTATCTTCAGTTTTTTGAGATTGAGGTTGAGGTTCTTCAATTTTTTCTTCTTCTTTAGTTTCTTCGTTTTCATCCAATATATTTTCTAAATCGTCTAAATTTGCTATATCGTCTTCGGCTTCATTTTCGGCTTTTTCTGGCTCTTCGGTTTTATGAGCGACTTCATCGTCCAAATCCAATATATTTTCCAATTCGTCTAAATTAGAAATATCCTCTTCGGTTGATTCTTCTTCAGGTTTTTCAATTTTAGATTCTTCTTTTATTTCGTCTCTATCTTCGACATTTTCGTCTTCGTCCAATTCTTCTAATATATTTTCCAAATCGTCTAATGATGTATCGTCTTCGACTTTTTGAGGTTCTTCAATTTTTGCTTCTTTTGTTTCTTCTTCGTCCAATATATTTTCATCTAATATATCTTCATCGATTAAATTATCTTCTATATCTTTATCGCTTTCAATATTTTCTAATTCTTCGTTTTTTTCTATTTCTAAATTATCTAAATCGTCTTCTTTATTGTCTTCTAATATTTCTTCCAAATCCTCGTTATCTAAATCGATTTTTTCAATATTGTCGTCTTCGTCATTTTCTTCTAAAGTTTCTTCTATAACGTTATCAATATTATCATTATCGTTCAAATCGGACAAATGACTTATATCTCCGATACCCAAATCATCCGATATATTCATTCCGTTGGTATTGGAATTTTCTTCTGTCTCTGGCAAACTTTCAGGCAAAGGCAAATAGTCCAAAATAGGCAAGCCGCTCGAATCGTTATTTTGCAAATCTCTTTCTATATTTGAATCGCTTTCAGTATCTTCAATATTTAAATCGTTCAAATCTTTAGGCAATTCTAAATCGTTTATATCGCTTATGATTTTATCGTCTGCAATTTCAGGTTCGAGATTATTGGGAATATTCAAATCGTCCAAATTAGCGGAAATTTTATCGTTTTTTTCTTCATTATTATTTAAATCTAAATTATAGTTTTCATTATCATTATTGTCGTTATCTTCGTTTGATAGCAAATCTTCTATTTCGTCTAAATCGGGCAAATCGTTATCTTCGGCGGGCTTTGAGCTTTCCATATATTCGTTTGTGAAAACCGACTTAAAAGCATCGTAATCGTTTTTTGATAATTCTTTGGGTAGTTTTTTCTTACCTATTAAAAAGGCAACGCTTCCCAATCTTTCTAAATCTTCGATTTTAGGCATATTAAATTTCTATAAAATTATTTTACATATTCGATTATATTAATCTAAAAAAATATGTCAACTTAATTATCGGATAATAATAAAATTACAATAGCTATTTTGTATTTTATATAGTTTTTATTTTATTTGGAAGCAATTTCTATTTGTTTTTTATATTTTTCAATTTCTTGTTTATTTCTTTTCGCTTCCTCTTCGTTAATCGCTTTTTGTTTATTAATTTTATCTATTTTTTCGTTTAA
>CAKVCG010000124.1 GCA_934725525.1 uncultured Brachyspira sp.
TGGACTTCTTTATCCGACTTTTTTGTCAAATCTACTGAAGGCATAGGAATTCTTGAAGTTACAGGGTTATCAAAGTGCATTGTTCTAATCGCTAAACCAAAAATAAAAATATATACATACCAAGATATTAATTTAGAATTCAAAATTGCTAATATAAATTTAGTATCTAAATTACTAATATTTTCAAGTTGATTTACTGTGTTTAATAAAATATATTCGTCTTTATTATCTAATATACTTGAAGGCATAGCTATAATTTTTATATGCGGTACTGGGTTCATTATATGAGCTACTATGTTCTGTACTAAAATAGAATTATTTTTTATAAGACCTTTATTATTTACAATATATTTTTTCTCCAACTACTCGCCGTAGGGGCACTCCGCACGGCATAGTTTAATATTGTAGAATATGTAACAGTGTGCGGTTCAATGCAAGTTATGGCACGAATAAGCCACAGCCTCACGCATAGACCATAACAATAACGCCCACCTAACCTCAGCACTAACCTAACCCCAACGCCAACACTCACCCCAACGCCGCCGCCGAACTAAAAAGAGGAGGTATAATAAAAAATTTAAAAATTTCGTATTCCCGCCCGCCCACCCTATATAGTTAAACAAATTTTTTTAAATAATAAGCCTATAAGGAGGAATTTTTTTAATAAAAGTAGTAATAATTTAGCGGTTCATTATCGCATATTATGCAAAAGTAAATTAAAAATTCTTTAATATCTTATTTTTTTATATTTGTAATTTCATTTAATGCTTTTAGTCTTGCCTCTGCTACACTTTCATAAATTTTATCATATTTGCCTTGATTTATTCTCCATATAGTCATATATAAAGAACCACCATCTCTATCCTGATTTGTATGTTTATTGTATATATTAGCTATTTGTGCTGCATCTCCATAATTAGGTCTCATATCATATTTTTTAGCTAATTGTATTAATTCTAACAAATCTTCTTCTTCATATTTTTCTCCATTAGTTCTTCTTACTTTATTAATGTAATAGCCATTTATAAATTGAATTTTTAACTCAGCTAGTCTAACTTCCAACATAAATTGGGTTACGCCAAATTTTTCTCTAAAATAATTACTATCATTTAACATATCTATAGTACCTTGAAGTTCAGATTTCAATTTAAAAACTTCTTCTTTCGGCATTAATAAATTTCTTGCATAAATATTAGCAAAAACTTCTGGATCTATAAATATATCAAGTGCTTTATTATATTCTATATCATTAAATAAATTTAATTCTTCTTTCTTTCTATAATCAAATTCTGCATAATGACCAACTTCATGTGCTATAGTTTGTCTTTCAGATTGTGATTTATAATATTCTTTAGGCACATGAAAATCACCTATATAAAAATCATTTGTATTATTATTAATTAATATAACTTTTTCTTGACCATAAAAATATTTACCATCAGGATATAATGCCCCATAAATCATTTTTACATCTAAATCTTCCATTACAAATTCTTCATCAAAATTTGCATATTGAATATCTAATCCAAAAACTTTATAAGCATAATCTTCTATAGGAAACGGATAATTTATATGACCTACTATTTTTTTATACTTTTCTAAATTCTTATTTAAAATTTCAATTACTAGAGAATAATCTTTTTTCATTTATTATTTTTCCTCCTTTTTACATTTTTATAAAATTGTGGTAATTGATTAATTAATTCTGGATCATCTAATATTATTTTTTCAATACTTTTTGGTACTCTACTAAATGATGCTATTAATATGTTTATATCATTTTCGTATTTCAATAAATCAGCTAATTTAATTATTGTATCTTCAGCAGGTTTTTCCATATTTCTTTCTAACCTACTTAAAAATACATAGTGAACTCCTATTTTTTCAGCAACATCTTTAATAGTTAACCCTTTTTTCAATCTTAATTCTCTTATTATTTCACCACCATTTTTTTCCATTTTATATTATCCTCCATAGAAATATAGTATTTAGTGTAATTACACTAAATACTATAACATAAATAAAATATATGTCAATAAAATATTATTAATTTTTAATAAAAAATAGCCAAGCCCAAAACTGAACTTGACTATATTAATATTCATAAATTAATTATTACCAAGATTACATCCCATATCTAACATAGATAGTATTAAATCATTATTATTTATAATATGATCATTTTTCTTCGGTGTTAAATTCTTAAGATTATCAGGTAAATCACATTTAAAATATAATCTATATTCCAGATACCATTTATCTGCTGTATCTTTTAAAGGTCGTACTCCATCAATATTCAATGGAATACCAGCTTCTTTTAATGTAGATTCTCTTCCTTCTACTTCTATTCTAAAACTTTCCCCATGAGCTCTAAAAAAATTAATTAATTCTATAGCCTCATTCATTTAATACTCCTATTAATTTTAATTAATATATAATATTATAACAAAATTTTAATAAATGCGAAACAATATATAGTATACTTTTTAACATATAAAAAATACAATATTTGTTTATCAAATATTTTTTTTTACATATATGTTGTTCTAAAATAAGTATTATTATATTTTCTAATAAAATTATAATATATATGATTATCACCAAAATGCAGACCTGAATTTAATAATCCTATTATATAATCATTTTTACTAAAACAATGATTAAATCTTCTAGCATTATAAATAATTGGCTTACGTAGATTTAATCCTTTTGATTCAAAATATTGATATAAATTATTATCATTAAAATATAACATATATTGTAAGGTTCTTTTATTATTTACAATTCTAATATAATCTTCAGTTATATCAAATCCATTTGAAATTAAATAATCTTCTCTACCCTCTACTTCTATACGAAATTCTATAACATCTTGTGAACTAACATTTCCATTTGAAAAATTAGAAAAAATAATTTTAGAAATTTTTATAATAAAATCTAATGCATTAGCCATAAATACTCCTTGTTTACATAATTGTAATATTACAATAACAAAAGTAAAATCAATTTGTAAAAATATTTTATTATATTTCATATAAAAAATTAATAATTTTTTCTATACTATTTTCTATACCATTTATTTGTCTTTTTATAATATTAATTGTGTTTGGATTATTTTCATTATTTAATCTAGTCTCTAAAGTAATCCTTGTCTTTACTAATTCTATTATCCTATTATAATTATCTATTTTATTTTTATTATTTAAATCTATATAAGGAATTGGTATTTTAGCAGTTACAACAGAATCAAAATGCATTGTCATAATAGCTTTACCATATATAAATCTAAATATATACCATGATATTAGTTTAGAGTTTAATAATCCCAATATATAATAAATAGATAAATTGCTCTTATTACTTAATTGATTTATAGTATCTAATATTATGTATTCATTTTTATTAATCAAATCTGATGATATGCCTCTAATAATAATTGATGGTTCAGGAATATCTGTATATGATATTATATTTTGCACTAAAATAGAATTATATTGTATAATAGCCTTATCATCAACAACATCTTCTTTTAATAAATATTTTTTTGAATTATTTGGAAAAAGATATCTCGCAATATTTTTACCACCTAAAACTTTATAATACTTTTCTTTATTAGAAACTTCATCAATACATAATTTTTGATATCCTGCTCCTCTTCTATTTACTATCAAATCATTTAAATACAAACCAGAATTTCTCATTTTATAAGCAATGTTCAATTCATCATTAGAAACGGCGTTCAAATAAAAGCCAAATTCTTTATATGTATTTTTATTTATATCGCATATTCTTTTTATTTCTTTATCTTCTCGTATAGAAGTTATATAACTATCATTTTTAAAACCTTTCTCAAATAAAGTTATAACCTGTTCAAGTTTTACCTCTTTCCAAACCTTACCGCAATCAACCAATTCAAACAAATCATCAATCATCAAATCCCTTGAGCTTTCCCAATTTGAAGCATATATAAAAGATTTAGGGATAATATAACCGCCTCTGCAATTATCTTTCAAAAAGTTTTTTAATACGCCCAAAAATAAAGCAGCAGTATTTGTATTACTTAAACTAAATTTTTTCTCTAAATAATTTCTTTCCATTTCAGAGAGTTCAGCACCATACGGCGGATTGCCTATCACCACATCGAAGCCGCCGCATGCAAAAACATTTTTAAATTCGTCTTCCCAATCAAAACAATTTATTTTATATTGCGTCTCCTCATCAAAATCAAGCATCGACTGGCTTTCATAAAAATCATTGCCTATCAAACTGTTCCCGCACTTGATGTTGTCCTCCAATGACGGTAAAGCCCGCTCATTAAATAAATCCTGATTGTTCTGTATTGATGCTGGGCTCTCCCCCTCCAAACATTTCATTAGTAGCGATAATTTCGTTACCTCTACCGCATTGCTGTCTATGTCCACACCAAATATGTTGTTGCGTAATATCTGCTTCTTTATCCAAATTGTTAAATCCCCATTCTCCTTTATTACATCTTCTTTCACCCCCTTAAACTTCGCCCTGTCCTTTATCTTGTTGTAATATTCTATATGATAATTAAGTAAATATTTATACGCCCCAAGTAAAAAACTGCCGCTGCCGCAAGCAGGGTCCACAATCTTTATATTTGCTATTTCTTTTGGCGTTTTTCCTTTAATTTTCTCTCCAACCGTATTCTCTACAATATAATCGACAATATACTCGGGCGTATAATAAACTCCTCCCGCCTTTCGCACTTCGGGTTTAAGTTCAATTTTCGCTTTAGGCATCTGCCCGCTTTTAGCGTTATTTTTCCCAATCGTTATAGTCTTTCCCAAAAACTGCTCGTATGCATTTCCTATAATCTCAACCGATATTACCGAAAACTCATAAGGACTTTTTGGATAATACAAATCGTTAATTATCTCTTTAATTACTTTATTATCGACTTCAATATT
>CAKVCG010000125.1 GCA_934725525.1 uncultured Brachyspira sp.
TTAATTAGAACTGCAATCGGAGATTTTAGTTTAGATAAAGCAAGCGATTTAAATAATATTTCAAGTAAAAATATATTGTCTTTTTTCGATATGTTTAAAAATATTGATAAAAAAATTATAGAAAACGAAAAAACTATAAAACAAATTCTTTGCGGAAATACAAAAATGATTGAGAATTTTGATTTTACTTATATAAAGAATAAATATTTAGCTTTGATTGATAAAAATAATAATTTAATCGCGTTAATAGAAAATAAAAAGGAAGAAAATAAAGACAATAGAAAAAATAAAAATATATTTGCATTTATTAATTCGTAAAATTATTTTTTATAATTGATTTTAAAATTTTTAAAAGGATTTTTAAAATGAAAAAAATTATTATTATCCTTGCTTCAAGAATCGGCTCTACAAGACTTCCAAAAAAGGCTTTGAAACCTATGGCAAATTGCAATTCTATGCTTGAGCTTATTATAAAGAGATTAAGAAGTTCTAAAAAAGCGCATAATCTTGTCGTGGCAACTGAAGAAAAATCTTATAATGAATTTAAAAATATTTTTGAAAAACTAAAATGCGATTATTTTATCGGAAGCGAAAACGATGTTTTAGACAGATATACGAAAGCCGCCGAAAAATTTAACGGAGATATCATAGTGAGAGCTACGGGAGATAATCCTCTTGTCAGCGTGAAAGCTTTGGATATGATAGTCGATTATCATATAAAAAATAACGCCGATTTGAGCCATTACGATGCGCTTCCTTATGGCAGCGGAGTCGAGGTTATAAATTATCAAGCTTTGAAATATGCAAACGATAATTCAAAATATATGCACGAGCATGAACATATTACCCAATTTCATTATAGAAACTCGGATAAATTTAAAATTGAAAATCCAAAAGTAAGCGAAGAGTTTGCAATGCCAGAATTAAGAACAACGGTAGATACGATTGAAGATTATAAAAATATTTGCGCTTTATTTGAAAAATATAATAATAATATTTATATTGATATTGATACAATTATAAAAGATATAAGAGAAAATGAATAATTATTTTGTATATATAATTTTATGCGAAAACGATTCTTTTTATACGGGAATTACAAACGATTTGATAAAGAGATTTGATAAACATAAAAAAAGAAAGGGAGCGAATTATACTAAAATGCATAAACCTTTAAAATATTTGTCGGTTTGGGAAGCAAAAGACAAAAAACTCGCGTTAAAAATAGAATATTATATAAAAACAAAATCTAAAAATATAAAAACTTTATTTATAGAAAATAATAAATCTCTTTCAAAATATTTTAACGAAGAGAAAAACGAGAATATTAAAATCAGAAGTATGAATAAAAATAAATTGAATAAAATAAATAAAATCTTAAACGAAGAGAATAAAAAATAAACCGCTTTTTGGGATGAAGAAAGCGGCTTATTACAAATATAGTTATTGGGGGGTAGTCCAATCAACTATATATATTATCGTATTGGAGTTTATTAAACTTTAATAATTTTGTTTTATAAAAATTGAAAATAAATTAAGATAAATATTAGAATTATTTTAAGAATAAAAAATATTTAATTTATAATTTTTCTAAATTTTTATCATGGACAAGTTTGCAAATTAATTTTAAGTCGAATAAAGAAATATATTTGAAATTTCCCGTATATTCGTTTTCGTTTTTTCCCGCTATATTGATTGATAAATTTAAAGTGTATGGTCCGATATATATCGAAACATTGTCAATCACTCCGCTTAAATTTAAGTCGATGTCGATGGGAATAAATTTTAACGAAACCGCCGATAATTCCGTCATTGTCGCATGGAGAATTCTATTATTTTTATCGTCTCTAAAAACCAAATCGGAATTGTCAAAATTATTTGTAGTCATATATTTTAATTTTTTAGGAGTCAAATTCGCTTTTTCTAATATCTTATTGAATCTTGCCAAAAAATCTTTCTCGTTAAAAGGCTTAAGCAAAAAACCGATTGCTCCCGCTTCGAGCATATTTGTCATAAACTCTTTGCTTGTCTCTCCCGTATGAACGATTGTATGAACCGTGTTATATCTATCGTCCGAACATACGTTTTTAGTTATATTTATTATTTCTTCATCGTCTTCCGCTACATCGATAACGGCTATATTGAAAGGACGTTTTCCAAGCGTATTCAAAATTTTATTTTTATCTTTCAAAGCTACAACATCGAAACCAGCCATAATCAATATTGACATCATGCTATCTCTGATTTTTAAATCCGATTCGTAAATCAACACTCTCATAAAAATTCCCAAATAAAAAACTAAATAATAAAAAGTTAAATATTATTATATTATAGAAACTGTTAAAATCAACGATATTTTTATTGTTTGCCCTTATGTTTTACATTCAAACCGTAGTTTTTAAATTTTTCTAAAACTATTTCCATTTCGTTATCGGGCAAAACTGAAAAATTTCCTATAGTTCTAACGCCAATATACAATCTCGCCAAATTCTCAACTTCCATCATTACATGATAAGCTTTTTGCAAAGTTTCGTCCGCAGCAACCAAACCATGATTATTCAATATGCAGGCTTTATAACCTTTCATTGCTATTGAAATATTATCGCATAATTCTTGCGTTCCGTAAGTAGCGTATTTAGCGCAAGGAATTTTATTTCCGCCCGCTACTCCAACCATATAATGTATAGCTGGAATATAATCAATATTTAGTATCGAAACCATCGAAGAATAAACGGCATGATTATGTATTACCGCATTGAAGTTGGGATTGTCTTTAAGAATCGACAAATGAAATCTCCATTCGCTTGAAGGAATTTTATTTTTTTCAGGCTCTCCGTTTGAATCTACAAAAACTATATCGTCTAACTTCATAATCTCGTAAGGCATCCCAGAAGGAGTTATAAGCATTCCGTCTTTATATCTCGCGCTTATATTTCCCGCCGTTCCTTGATTTACTCCGTCCGCTTTCATTTTAAGGCAGGATTCTATTATTTGTTTTGCAAAATATTTTCTGCCGTTTGAATTAGATTTTTTATTATCGTTAGTTTTTTTGATTATTTTTTTAGCCATTGTTTTCTCTTAAAATTATTTTTCAATTATTCAGCTACGCCTAAAGAAATATATTTTATTCCTCTATCCGTCATTCTCTTTTTGTCATATTGATTTCTTCCGTCAAATATAATCGGTTCTTTAAGTTTGCTTTTTATTTTATCGAAACTCGGTCTTTTAAACTCGTTCCATTCCGTTATCAAAATCAAAGCGTCCGCGTTATCCAAAACATCGTAAGAATTTGAAGAATAAACTATTTTATCTCCAAAAATAACTTTCGCTGTTTCCATAGCTTTAGGGTCGTAAGCTTTTATTTTAGCGCCTTTATCCAAAAGCATATTTATAATTGTTATTGCGGGAGATTCTCTCATATCGTTTGTTCTTGGTTTGAAAGCGAGTCCCCAAACTGCAAATATTTTATTTTTTATATCGTTATTATAATGTTTCAAAATTTTATTCACAAAATTTTTTCTTTGATTTACATTAACTTTATGAGTCGCTTTTAATAAATCCGAATCGATTCCAAAATCCGAAGCGGTTTTAATCAAAGCCTGAACATCTTTAGGAAAACAACTTCCGCCATAACCCAAACCATGAAATAAAAATTGATTTCCGATTCTTTTATCGCTTGACATTCCTATTCTAACCAAATCTGCATTTGCTCCAACTTTTTCGCTTATATTTGCCATTTCGTTTGCAAAAGATATTTTTGTGGCAAGAAAGGCGTTCGCCGCATATTTAGTCATTTCGGCAGATTTTATATCCATAATAATTATAGGATTTCCCGTTCTTGTAAAAGGATTATAAATTTCTCTCATTATATCTATAGCCTTTTCCGATTCCGAACCTATAACGACTCTATCGGGTTTAAGAAAATCATCAACGGCGGCTCCTTGTTTTAAGAATTCGGGATTTGAAACGACATCGAATTCTCCTTTATAATTCTTTTTAATTTCTTCTTCAACTAATTTATGAGTGCCAACGGGAACTGTGGATTTGTCGACTATAATTTTATATTCATTGCATTCGCTCATAGCTTTTCCAATATCGTTTGCAACCGATAAAACAAAACTTAAATCGCAACTTCCATCGTCTCCCGAAGGCGTTCCAACCGCGATAAAACAAGCGATAGATTTTTTAACCGCATAATTTAAATCGTTTGTAAATTCTAATCTTCCTTCGGAAACATTTGCAAGTATTAACTCTTCAAGTCCTGGTTCGTATAAAGGCGTAATTCCGTTTTTTAATTTTTTTAATTTTTCTTCGTCATTATCAACGCATATAACATAATTCCCCATTTCCGATAAACAAGCGCCCGTAATTAATCCTACATAGCCCGTTCCTATTATACATAATTGCATAATTTATTCCTTAATTCATATAGATTTTTAATTTTTTATATAATATAATAATATAATTAATTATTATATTTTGCAACTATAAAGTAGATATTTATATTATTTTTTCCGAAAATAAATAAGACTATATATAGCAAGGGATTAAAATGGATGATTATATAAAGAGCCTTCTTAAAGATTTTTTTGAAGAAGCGTTTGACATGCTCGACAGACTCGAACAGAATATTCTTATTTTGGATAAAGACAGAAATAACACGGATGCAATACAAGAAATTTTTAGAGCCGTTCACACTTTGAAAGGAAGCGCGGGAGCGGTTGAACTTTTTGACACTCAAAAATACGCGCATAGATTTGAAGATTTGCTCGATTTAATAAGAAATAACCA
>CAKVCG010000126.1 GCA_934725525.1 uncultured Brachyspira sp.
CAAATCTTCCCATAATTTATCCTAATTAAAATTTATAAATATTAGAATATCTTAAAATATAAAAAATGCAAATTTATAAATAACAATGGGTTGAAACCCGTTGTTTGCTACATTTTCGTTATTGATAAAATTCTTTTTATATATATAATCAATTTATAATATTAATTGAGGATTAAATATGCAAAATTATTTGGATTTACTAAAAAAAGTTTTGGAAGAAGGCGAAGAAACTTTAGACAGAACGGGAGTCGGCACGAAAAGAATATTCGCCCCGCAATTAAGATTTAAATTTGACGGAAATAAAATACCTATAATAACGACTAAAAAAGTTTTTATGAAAGGCGTTATTGTTGAATTGCTTTGGTTTTTGCAAGGTTCAACTAATATAAAATATTTGCTTGAAAATAATGTTCATATTTGGGACGAATGGGCGGACGATATGGGCGAGCTTGGTCCCGTTTACGGTAAACAATGGCGAGCTTGGGAGACAAAAGAAGGAAATAAAATAGACCAAATTTCAAATATTATAAATTCGCTTAGAAATAATCCGACAAGCCGAAGAATAATTTTAAACGCTTGGAATGTCGGCGAAATTGATAAAATGCATCTTCCTCCTTGCCATATGATGTGTCAATTTTCGGTTAATTCAAAAGGCGGAATAATAACTCATTTATATCAACGCTCTGCCGATTTATTTTTGGGAGTTCCTTTTAATATTAGCTCTTACGCTATACTTACAAAACTTCTTGCAATGCATAGCGGACTTTATCCTTCCGAATTAATTATGACTTTCGGAGACGCGCATATTTATAATAATCATATAGAGCAGGTTAAAACTCAACTTACAAGAGAGCCTTATCCTCAAGAAGCGGAATTATTTATAAACGAAGCGCCAAATATTTTTAGCCATGTTTACGAAGATTTTAAACTTGAAAATTATAAATTTTATCCCGCGATTAAAGGAGAAGTTGCAGTTTGATTATCTCACTAATTGCGGCGGTTGATTCAAAAAACGGAATAGGCTTAAACGGAATAATGCCTTGGGGACATATTAAAGAAGACATGGAATTTTTTAAAAAAACGACACTCGGCTTTCCCGTTATTATGGGAAGAATTACTTTTGAATCTCTTAAAAATAAAACTTTGCCAAATAGAAAAAATATAGTTATATCTTCAAAAATAAACGAAGAATATTTAAACAAATATAATAATCTTTCTTATGAATCTTCTTTTGAAAATACTTTATCAAAATTATTATTTGAAAAACAAAAACAAATTTTTATTATTGGAGGCGAGTCGATTTATAAAAAAGCTATTGATTATGCAGATATAATTTATTTAACGCATATAAACAAAAATTATAATTGCGATAGATTTTTTCCAAATGTAGATAAAAATATTTTTACAAAAGAAGAATTAAAAAATTTTGAATATAATTCTATAAATATAAGTATTTGCAAATATACAAAAAAGTTATAAATTAATTAAATTTTTTTAAATTCAATTAATTCTGATAGCTTATTTGAGATAAATTTTATTGTTGACATTTTTTATAGAATATGTTATATTTTATTTAAAATTAACAAAAAAGAGTTATTAAAATATGATTAACAATGATACTGTAATTTTGTTAAGCAAAGCAAAGCAAAGCAAAGCAAAGCAAAGCAAAGCAAAGCAAAGCAAAGCCATAATTGTCTTTTAAATAATTATTTTAAATTTTATATATCTCAATTTTTAAAGGCATTTAAATTTTTAAGTGCTTTAATTTTATTGCATAATTTAGTTAAAACCTTTTTAACTTCAATCAAATTTACTTTCGATAACTTATCAAGGAAAATAAAAATTTCTTGTTTAGTTATAAATAAAAATTCATTTTTTAAGGAGGAAATTATCATGTATAATTTCAAAAAACTTTTTACCTACATGGTCGTAGGAGCTTTAGTTATGGCTTTATCCATAAGCTGTAAAAATGAGGAAACCAACCCAAATTCTGGTAAAGTTAAATATTCCGTTTTAGTTGGAACTTGGGTAAATGGAGAAAATAGTTTTACTATTGATAGTTCAGGATATGTTAATTTTAAATATAATGGCACAACTTATAATAATCGAATTATAGATGATATGGAAGCTGAAACTTATGAAGATACACTACTTGGCGCATCTGTATTTAATAGTGGTTATAGCTCTTCTGCTTTCTTTCATTTCACTAGTTCTTCAAGTTGCGAAGTTTCAATTAGCGAATGGACAAATAATCAAATTGCAAATACTACTCCGTTGGGAACTTTCACAAAATAAAGTTATATAAAGTAAAATTGATAAGACAAGAGACATCGTATTTAATGCGGTGTCTTTTATTATTATAATTTCAAAATATCATTTAAAATAAACCCGCAAATTTATTGACATTTATAAATAAAATAATATTCTTTAATCATTATTAAAATTTTCTTATAAAATAAATTAAAATAAAAATAAATTTAAAACAAATGAAGGTTTAATTAAAATGAATATGATTGACAATGAAAAAAAATCAAAATATATGATAATTGAAGGAATAGTTTCGGTTATAGTAAATATATTATTATTCGCTTTCAAATATGCCGTTGGAATTTTTTCGGGTTCGCTTTCGATTATTGCGGACGCTTGGCATTCTTTAAGCGATTCTATAAGCAGTATAATTGTAATAATCGGAGGAATATTTTCAAAAAAGCCCGCTGATAAAGAGCATCCTTTTGGACATGGAAGAATCGAACTTATAACGAGTTTTATTGTAGGAATTATGCTTATTTTTATAGGTTATACTTTTTTTGAAGAAGCTATAAAAAATCTTTTAAATAAACAAACGGCTACTTTTAATAAAATTTCTATTATTGCAATGATAGTGTCGATTATTATAAAAGAAATTTTAGCTCAATATTCTTTTTGGGCTTATAGGAAATCGGGAGCGCAATCATTATATGCGGACGCTTGGCATCATAGAAGCGACAGCATTACATCGATAATAATTTTAGTAGGAATTTTAATCGGAAAAAATTTTTGGCAATTAGACGGCATATTAAGTATAATCGTTTCAATCGTTATATTTATAGCAGCTTTCGATGTTATAAAATCAAGCATAAAACCTTTAATTGGAGAATATCCTTCCGAAGAAATTATAAATAAAATAAAAAATATTGCGAAAGAACTTAATTTAAATGCGGAGAGTTTGCATCATTTCCATATACATATTTATGGCGCTCATACGGAAATTACTTTTCATATTCGCTTTCCAAAAGATATGACAGTTTTTGAAGCTCATAATATGGCGACTTTGCTTGAAAATGAAATAAGAGAAAAATTGTTTATAGAGGCTACTATTCATATTGAGGCTTATTAAATAATTATAAACATTATAAACTTGACAATATTTAAATAGTAAAATAAAATAAATTTAAATTATATTTTGGAGCTATCAATGGAAATAACTAAACCTGAAAAATTTGAAAATGAAATAGTTGATGAAATTAACGATATTTTAAATATTAAACTTGTCCAAGAAATGACTGTTAGCGAAATGACTTATTTAGAAAGATGTTTTCTAAATGGAATAATCAGACAAACTAAACCTAAAAAGATACTTGAACTTGGAGTTTCCGCTGGCGGTAGCTCGGCTATTATTTTAAATGCTATAAAAGATTTTGATAACGCTAAATTATATTCCGTAGATTATAATAAAAAATGGTATAGAGATAATTCAAAAGATGTAGGATTTATTATAGACGAAAAATTTAGTAATCTTAAAAATAAATGGAAGTTATATACGGGAGGAACAGCTGCAAAATTTATGGATGAAATCGGAGACGAAATAGATTTATGTTTAATCGATACGATGCATATAAATCCTGGAGAATTTTTAGATTTTTTAATAGTATTGCCATATCTTAAAAAGAACGCTATTTTAATATTGCATGATATTGCTTTGCATCATACTTATAAAAATTGTATTACAAACGGTATATTATTTAGTTGCTTAAAAGGTAAGAAATTAAGTTTTAACGAAGGTTTATGGAATAGATTTGCTAATATCGGCGCTGTAATTTTAGACGAAAATATAAAAGACAATATTTTAGATTATCTATATTTATTAACTTTGCCTTGGGAATATTTGCCTACTGATAATGATATTTATGAATGTCAAAAATTATTTTCCAAAAACTATGAAGAAGAATTTGTAGATACATTTATGAATATAATGTTGAAAAACAAACAACTTTTTATTGAAGGTAAAAATACTGAAATAAGTAATATTAATAACAATATGTATAATGAAATAAATTCTATTAAAATCAAATATGATAATTTGGAAAAGGATTTAAGCGGTATGATTAATAGTTATAAAAATTTAATTAATTCTATGGCTTGGTGGATACCTATTAGAAAATGGAGAGATAACTTTAGAAATAAATTCTTTGATAATTTCATAGGGGGGGGGGGTAAATAATGGCTTTAAATTTTTATATCCTCTCAATTTTGGATTGAATTTTAATTAAATCTTTAAATATTATTTACCGTAAAGTTTAATTTTGACAAATAAAATTATTATATTATAATATTTTAAAATCATTTATTAGGAAAATTATTTTGAGAACTATAAGACTCGATATAGAAGATAGGGAAAAAAGTTTTTTATCGCCCGCGGCTTCTTTTTCTGCAGAGAGCAGAGGAGCGGAGTTTAAAAGAGAAAAAGACGATATAAGAACTCTATATATGCAAGACAGAGACAGAATAATTCACAG
>CAKVCG010000127.1 GCA_934725525.1 uncultured Brachyspira sp.
CCGTCAGAAGTTTTAATCTCTTTTATTTTATCGTTAAAATTAACATCTATAACTTCTTTATGCTCTATTTCCGCTCCAAATTCTTTAGCCTGCTCTATCATTTTATTTATAAGATTTTTAGGATGCCTGCCTTCTTCGGTAGTTTCATAAAAACCAGGATAATTTGCTATTTCATCCGTTATGCTTATTTGTCCGCCAAAACTACCTTTTTCAAAAAGAATAGTTTTCATTTTGCCTCTTGCAGAATATATAGCCGCAGCCAATCCCGAAGGTCCGCCTCCTATTATAATACAATCATACAAATTGCTCATAAAATAAAATCTCCTTAATTCTTATAATATGCTCTCTATAACTCCGTTTATTAATTCATAATCTATCAATCTAAAATCTTCGTCTATATTTTTAGTCAATTTTCTTCTCGGTTTATCCAAAAAATTCTTTGATAATTCTATAGAATTTTCTATTAATTCTATAGATTCCAAATCAATTTCTCCGTTATTATAAGCAAGAACTATAGTTTTATAAGGAGTTTCATAAGGTTTTATACTGCTGACAATAGGATGAGTTAAAAGTTTATATCCTAAATGTATAAAATCCCTCGCCTTATATAAAATCTCCATAAAATCCGCTTGCTCAAAATAAGAAATTTCTATATTTTTATCGGAAATTTCTTCTAATATTTTCGGATTATTTGTAATTATTATATTTTTCTTTTTTTCTAAATTACTTAACATATATAACAAAATAACTTACATACCGTAATATATCATAAATATAAAAATTGTCAACCTTTTATATTAAAATCAAAATATTATTAATTTTAATTATCTATATTTTCTATAATATATTATAGCAATTATTTTTTTAAAGTCAATTTTTTATATAATTTATTACTTTTTATTATTTTGCCGCATTTCCCACAACATTTAATGCATCCCAAGTTCTTGCAAAAGGCGGCGCATAACATAAATCGAGCATTCCAAGTTCGTCAACAGTAAGCCCAGAATATATTGCCGTAGCGATAACATCCGCTCTTAAAACCGCTCCTCTTTTTCCCGCTATTTGTCCGCCCAAAATTTTTCTGTTTTCTGCAGAATATACTAATTTTATATGCAAGTCTTCATAATTAGGATAATAATGAGCATGGTCCAAATCTTTAATCGTTACAGTTTTATAAGCTATATTTCTTTTTTTAGCTTCTTCTTCTGTTATTCCCGTTCTTGCCAATTCCATTTCAAAAGCGAGTATGCATGCGCTTCCCAAACTTCCTAAAAACTTTTCTTCTCCGCCCGTTAAATTATTCGCAACCATTCTTCCCAATTTATTCGCTCCCGTAGCAAGCGGAATATAATTTTGTTCGTCCAAAACTTTATCGTAAATAGTGGCGCAATCTCCAGCGGCGTAAATTGAATCGATATTTGTTTTTCCTTCTCTGTCTACGATTATAGCTCCGTTGTCCGATAATTTTATTCCCGTTTCTTTAGCCAAATCGCTATTTGGAATTACGCCTATTGCAATAACGACATAATCTACATTATATTTGCCTTTATCGGTTATTAAAGATTTTACATTATTTTTATCATCCGCTTCGAGAGATAAAACTTTTTCATTTAAATGCAAATCGACTTTTTCTTTTATATGTTCTATAGCCAAATTGGAAAATTCTTTATCGAATTTATTTCCAAATACTCTGTCAGAACGTTGAATTATTGAAATATTTTTACCCAAATGCTTTAACGCATGCGCAATTTCAATGGCTATAAAACCAGCACCCAATATAGCGACATTTTTTATATTAGTATCTTTCATTTTTTCTTTCATATTTAAAGCGTCTTTAAAATCTTTTAAAGTCGATACATTTCCTATATTGATATTTTCTATATTTGGAATAATCGCTTTCGCTCCAGTGGTTATTAAAAGTTTGTCGTATTCGTCTTCAAATTCTTTATTAGTTTCTAAATCTCTAACCAAAACTTTTTTATTTTTAGAATCTATTTTTATAACTTCGTTTTTTACTTTCAAATCTATTCCCGATTTTATAGTCGCTTCCGCGGTCCGCGCTATCATAACATTAGAATCGTCAAAAAATCCTCCGACATAATAAGGCATTCCGCAAGCTCCCCAAGAGACGAATTCCGTTTTCTCATATACGGTTATTTTCGCTTCTTTATCCAATCTTCTTGCCTTTGCCGCTGCGCTCATTCCAGCGGCGACTCCTCCGATTATAATAATTTTTTTCATTGTAAAAATCCTTAATAAAATTTTTAAATATTTCAACTTCAAGTATATAAAATAATCTATATAAAACAAGCGATAAATAATCCAATTATAATTAAAATTGTATATTGTATTTTTCATTTAAAAATATAGAATGAATTTCGCTTTTTTATTTTAATTTTAATAAATTAATGAATGAAGGATTTTAAAATGGATAATGATTCTAAAATGCTCGAACTGACAAGCGGAAATGTAGGTAAAGGATTAATAAAATTGGTAGTTCCTATGATACTCGCCAATCTTTTGAATATCGCATATAACATTGTCGACACTATTTGGATTGGGCAGATGGTTGGAAGCAGCGGACTCGGAGCAATCGCAGTCAGCTTTCCAATAATATTAATTTTGATGGCTATAGCTTCGGGAATCACGGTTGCGGGAAATATTTTAGTCGGACAATATTTTGGAGCGAACGATAATAAATCGGTTTTGTATATTTCGAGAGTTACGACTACGATAAGCGTAATAAGTTCTATCGCTTTGGCTTTAATCGGATATATATTCGCGCCTCCTTTAATGGGATTTTTGAAAGCCTCCGAAAGCATAATGGAATATTCGGTAAGTTATTTTAGAATAAGTATGATAGGTTTTCCTTTCATGTTTTATTATTTTTTAATAGCCGCTTTACTTAGAGGAATAGGAGACACGATTCGCCCTTTAATATTTTTGGCAATAGCCTCGGTATTGAATATTATATTAGACCCTTTAATGATAGCTGGAATAGGACCTTTTCCAAAAATGGGACTTGACGGAGCGGCTTACGCTACGGCTTTCTCTCAATTTATTTCCGTTGTCGTTAGTATGATTTATTTGAAAATGAAAGACAGCATAGTTAGAGCGAATCCTTTAAGAATAGTTTTCGACTGGAATATAACTAAACTAATGCTAAAAATAGGAATGCCTTTCGCCACAATGCAATTAATAGTTTCTATAAGTTGGCTTTTCTTAAACAGATTAATAAACGGCTACGGAGAATCGGCTTCAGCTTCGGTTGCGATTAATATGCGGATAGATTCTTTATCGTTTCTTCCGTTAATGGCTTTATCGGCGGCAATCGCGACTATGGTAGCTCAAAATATCGGAGCGAATAGAATGGATAGAATCAAAGCTATATATAAATCGGGATGCATAATGGGAATCGGAATTTCGTCTTTTATGGCTTTATTTTCGGTTTTGTTTCCAAGATTAATATTTAGAATGTTTACGAGCGATGACAGTATTTTTGAATATACGAGAAGTTATATGTATATCGTTATGCCTTCGATTATTTTTCTTTCGGTTATGTTCGCCACAAACGGAGTGATTAACGGAGCGGGAAAAACTTTTACTTTAATGCTTTTTAGTTTTATAGCTCTTATTATGGTAAGAGTTCCTTTGGCTTATTTTTTATCTCCAAAAATCGGCGTTGTCGGAATATGGACATCTATGGCGATAGTTAATTTTATAAATATGAGTTTAAGTTTAAGTTATTATTTTTCGGACAGATGGAAGAAAAACGCGAATTTGGCTTCGCAATCCGCTGTATAATTTTAATATTGGTTATATTTTTTTCTTTAAATAAAAGAAGTAAAATATCCGTTTCTTTTTTGTTGCAACGCTAAAGTCAGCAGATTTGACAAACCAATAATTTTTTGTTATAATATAATTATGAATAAAAAGACTTTTAATGCGCTTAATGATTCTTTTGTCAGGTATTTCTTTACTGACAAAAGAAATTTAAATTTGGCGTCCGCCCGCCGTTAGCGAAAGACAATAACCTATCGAAAGATTTAAATTATTGGCTTGGATTTTTTACTACAAAAAACATGGCACGACTGTGCGCAGTAGCGAGGCTTATATGTCAGAGATAGTAAAAGAAAAACCTATAATGGAAGAAGCTCACAAAAGATATAATAATTTCATTAGAAGCCGATTGATGAGACGACTGTCCGCCTATGGCGTGACGGAATACGAAAAAAAAGAACTTTATCAATACGACAAACAAATAACGCTCGAAGATAAAAGACGAGAAGGTATAAAAGAAGGTATAAAAGAAGGTATAAAAGAAGGTAGAAAAGAAGAAAGAATTTCAATGGCAAAATCAATGAAAAAAGAAAATATTGATATAGAAACAATTAAAAGAATTACGGGCTTAACCGTTGACGAAATTAAAAAATTATGAATTTTATTCTTTAATATAAAGAACCAAAAATCCCTCCTTCTTCTTTTTCTCGATAGAAAAAAGAAAAGCTCGCCCATATTAGACAAGCCTCTTCAATAATATAAAAAAGAATTTTCTAACCGCAAATCTTAAAACCGCAACTTAAACCCTCAACTTCCATAAACTACTTTATCAAACCCTCACTGCAAGCAAAAACTACTTACAATGAGGAGTTTAACAAAATTTATTTAATATATGATGGATT
>CAKVCG010000128.1 GCA_934725525.1 uncultured Brachyspira sp.
GAATTATTATATAAATGGGAATCTTATATAAAAGCGGGCGCTTTGGCTTCTGAAATGGAATCTGCAACTTTATTCGCCGTAGGTTCCGCTAAAAATGTTCGCACGGGAGCGGCGATGCTTGTCCTTCATAATCAGGAGAGAGTAAAAAATAATATAAACGATAAAAAAGATTATACGGGAGAAGAGGCGATAGATTTGGTAATAGAATCTTTAAAAGTCCTTATTAAAAAAGATAATTCTTAAATTAATTTTAAATAAATAAAAATGACATAATTGGCGAGGAGAAAAAAATGAAAAAGTTTTTAGTATTAATCGTTTTCGCTATGATAATGATATTTGTTTTATCATGCGGAAATGAAAAAAAGAGTAGCGGCTATGAGCTTGCCTTGATAACGGATATGGGAAGCATAGACGACAAATCTTTTAATCAAGGTTCATGGGAAGGTTTGAAAAAGTATGCCGAAGAAAAAGGCATAACTTATAAATATTATAAACCTACGGCGAAAGATACGGATTCTAAAATCGATTCAATATTATTGGCGGTTTCGGCGGGAGCAAAATTAGTAGTAACTCCGGGTTATTTATTTGAACCCGCAATATATAAAGCGCAAGACGAATATCCCGAAGTTAATTTTGTTATTTTAGACGGCACTCCTCAAGACGGAACTTATACGGATTTTAGAATAGAAAAAAATGTTTATTCGGTTTTATACGCCGAAGAAGAAGCGGGATTTTTAGCGGGCTATGGAATAGTTAAAGAAGGATACACTAATTTGGGAGTTATGGGCGGAATGGCGGAGCCTGCGGTTATAAGATTCTGTTATGGATTCGTCCAAGGAGCCGATTATGCGGCTAAAGAATTGGGGATAAGAGATGGCGGTATTAAAGTGGACTATACATATATAGGAGTTTATGACCCTACTCCAGAAGTTCAAACTACGGCCGCTTCTTGGTTTATAAACGGAGTTCAGGTTATATTTGCGCCTGCGGGAGCCGCGGCTAATTCGGTAATGGCGGCTGCGGAACAAAATAACGGTTTAGTAATCGGAGTCGATGTAGACCAGAGCGGAGATTCCCCAACGGTTATAACTTCGGCAATGAAAATGATTGGCGAGTCCGTTTATAACGCTATAGACGATTTTTATAACGGTAATTTTCCCGGCGGTCAGTCAGTGGTTTTGGACGCGAAAGTTCATGGAATAGGTCTTCCAATGGAAACTTCAAGATTTACAAAATTTACTCAAGAAGACTACGATAATATTTATCAGAAATTAGTAGATGGCGAAATAAAAGTTTTGAAAGACACGGACGCTAAAGACGCGAATGGTTTGCCTTTGGATATAGCGAGAGTAAATTTAATACAATGATATTATTTTTTCTTAAATTAGTTTATAATTAATTTTATTGATTAATTTTAAATAAATAAAAAAATAAAAAAATAAAAAATGCCATAACATTGGCGAGGAGAAAAAACATGAAAAAATTTTCAACTTTAATCGTAATGATATTGACGGTATCCATACTTTCATTATCATGCACAGACAAAAAAGACGGTTATGAACTTGCCTTAATAACCGATGTCGGAAATATAGACGACAGGTCTTTTAATCAGGGGGCATGGGAGGGATTGAAAAAGTATGCAGAAGAGAAAGGCATAACTCATAAATATTATCAACCTACGGAAAAAACTACGGACGCTTATGTGGATTCCATAGATTTGTCGATTGCGGCGGGAGCAAAATTGGTAGTAACTCCCGGTTTCCTATTCGAGCCCGCAATTTATAGAGCTCAAGATAATCATCCAAAAATTAATTTTGTGCTTTTGGATGGAAGCCCTCAAGATGGAAATTACAAGGATTTTAGAATAGAAAAAAATGTTTATTCTATTTTCTATGCCGAAGAGCAGGCGGGATTTTTGGCGGGCTATGGAGTGGTTAAGGAAGGTTATACCAATTTAGGCGTTATGGCCGGTATGGCGGTTCCCGCGGTAGTTCGATTCGGCTACGGATTCGTTCAAGGCGCCGATTATGCGGCTAAAGAATTTGGAGTTAGGAATGTTAAAGTGGATTATAATTATATAGGCGGTTTTAATCCGAGTCCAGAAACTCAAACTAAAGCCGCTTCTTGGTATAGAAACGGAGTGCAGGTTATATTCTCGCCCGCTGGCGGAGCGGGTAATTCGGTAATGTCGGCTGCGGAACAAAATAACGGTTATGTGGTCGGAGTCGATGTAGACCAAAGCGAGGAATCTCCTACGGTTATAACTTCGGCAATGAAAATGATTGGCGAGTCCGTTTATAACGCTATAGACGATTTTTATAACGGTAATTTTCCCGGCGGTCAGTCCGTAGTTTTGGACGCGAAAGTTCATGGAATAGGCCTTCCAATGGAAACTTCAAGATTTACAAAATTTACTCAAGAAGATTACGATAATATTTACCAAAAATTGATAGACGGAAGTATAAAGGTTTTGAAAGACACGGACGCTAAAGACGCTAATCGATTGCCTTTGGATATAGTTAAAGTAAATTTGATACAATAACTAAACTTTTGATTTTCATAAACGGTTTATACTTAATCGTATAAGCCGTTTTTATTTTAGTATTAAGAGATTTTTTGGCATAAGTAGGCTGTTATGTTCGTATGCTCGCAATGAAAATTTATTTTGAAAAATCGAATAAGGCATAACTTAAATAAAATTCCAATTTAGAAATACTTGCGGAAACTTTTTTTATATCTTTATTTTTTTTATATTCTTTTAATGCGTCGCTTAAATTTTCCATTAATTTTTTTGCAAGGTTCGTTTCAAATTTATTTAATCTTTCTTCGATTGAATTTATTTTTTCTATAAAATCGTAATCTACATTATCCGCTCCCGAAAAAATTAAATCCGATAATAAAATTTGAATTTCTTCAAAAATTTCTAAAATCATAAATATTCCAATTTGCATTTTAATAATTGATAATAAAAAAACCCTCCCTTAATTTTCGTTTTATCAAAAATATAAAGGAGGGGTAAGTTTTTAAATTAATTTCCCATATATGTCGTTTCTTTTCTCATATCCAATCCTAATATAAAAGCGCTGTAAACCTGCAAATCTTCATCGCTTGTTATGACTACGAATTCGTTTCTTCTCAAATCTTCTTGATTAGGATATTCGGGAAGAGATTCTCCCAAAGGGCTTTCCATAAGTCTTTTTTCGTCTATCCCGTTATTAACCAAATATATTTTAGCGTTCCTCGCTCTTTCAACCGAGAGATTATAGTTATAAGGATAAGCTATGCCCAAATTACTCGTATGCCCTTCTATTATTATATTGACATTTTGATTCATATTCATAAACTCGATAACTTGACTAAAAGAGACGGGAACATTCGCCGGCATATTTGTAGACGCAAAACCGTATATAATTTTTGTATCGACTACGAGTATTTTTCCTCTTTCGGTTTCTCTTATTGAAATTCCCTCTGGAAAAATCAATTCGTTTCTATCTGGTTCCGGCATCGGTTCTTCAACCGCTGGAGGAACATCGGAAGGATAACCATCGCCAACTTCTTCTATTACGGGAGAGGCGGGTTGAGGCTCTTCGGCAACCGTATTTTGAGTGGTTTTGCATGAGATTATAATTATCAAAGGAATTATTAAAATAAAAATCAATAAAATTTTTTTCATAAGTTTCACCAAAATTTAAATTTTTTATTTTAAATTTATTCGACTTCTTTATTGACATCGAGCGTTTTAGCGAAATCGTTATATTTATTCAAATCGTCCTCGTTCATTATAATTATGAATTCGCTTCTTCTATTATTTTCTAATTCTGGGTATTCTGGCAAAGCCTCGCCGAAAGCGTTTTTCAATAATTTGCTGTTTTGAGCTCCCAATTTTATCAAATAATTATAACTTTTATCCGCTCTTCTTTGAGACAGATTATAATTGTATCGAGCGCGACCTTCTTTACTCGAATTGCCCTCCACCATTATTCTTATACTCGGATTATCGTTAATTATTTGATAAACCAAATTATAAGCGTCTTCGTAATTCCCTATTTCTATACTTCTGTCGAATCGGAATTTTACCTCTCTTCCGCTCGATAAATTCAGAACGCTTCCTCTTGGGGTTTCTCTAACGCTTACTCCGTTTGGGAGTTTTAAACCGGCGCTTTGTTCAGGCGGGGTCTTCTTTGGAGTGGTTTCGCATGCCACAGCCGTAATAAAAATAACCGATAAAATTAAACTTATCTTTTTCATTTTAATCCTCGCAAAATATTTTATTTATATTTTTCAAATATATTACTAATTATAATCGGAAAATATATTTTTATCAATATATATAAAGAATAAAATTTAAATAAAATTATCGTAAATATTATCCAATATATATTTTAATTTCATAGCTTCAAGTTGGCCCGGAGCGGAAGAAGATTTAGCGGATGCAAATGTAATTACAGAGCCAAATATTCTTGTGATAGTTCCGAGCTTTCCCATAGATATTGCGATTGTCGGAAAGTCTTTTATTTCGGTTATCGCGTCAAGCAAAATTATTACATCTTTTTTATTTTTAGGCATATAAGCGACTTTCGGTATATCGCATTTTAATTTTATCATTTTATTTATTATATA
>CAKVCG010000129.1 GCA_934725525.1 uncultured Brachyspira sp.
GAAGGCATTCCCATTCCCGTGCCTTGAACCGACACTTTTTTTCCTTTATAATTTCCCGTATAACCGAACATATTTCTAACCGAATTATATTGAATGACATTTTCTAAAAAATTTTCCGCTATAAATTTTGCCCTCAAAGGGTCGCCGGGCAAAAGTATAGTTTCCGCTATATCGCCTTTATTAGCCGCTATATGTGGCGTTGACATAACTCTCTCTCCTAAAATTTTATTTTAATAAATTATATACTAATATATAGCTTTGTCAAAAATGTTATTATAGTATGAATAATATAGATTTAAATTAATTCGTTTTTTATCATATCTTCAAAACTCTGCTCTTTTCTTATAATATAATGCTTGTATTTATCAACCATAATTTGAGCGATTAAAGGACGGGAATTATAATTTCCAGCCATACTATATCCATAAGCTCCAGCGTCAAGCAAAGCCACATAATCTCCCGCTTCAAGTAAAGCGCATTCTCTATCGCTTGCAAATATATCGGAACTTTCGCATATCGGTCCAACAAAATCGTAATTTGAAAAACCTTCTCTTTTTATTAAAGGCGCTATTTCGTTATAAGCTTCATACATCGCGACTCGAATATAATCGTTCATGCCTCCGTCTAAAATAACATATTTTCTGTTTAATTCTTCTTTTATATATTCTATTTTCATTATTAAAGCGCCAGCTTCGGCTACAAAATATCGTCCAGGCTCAACTGTTACGCTTAATCCCATTTCTTTTAATAAGTTAATGCTTTCTTTTTTAAATTTATCAAAATCAAAACCCGAATGGTCTCTATTATAACGAACTCCAAAACCTCCGCCAATATCTATATTTTTTATATTAAATCCCATGTTGTTTATTTCTTCGATTAAACTTTTCATTACAATTATCGCTCTGTAAAAAGGTTCTGCGTCAACCATTTGCGAGCCAATATGCATTGATAAAGATTCTATTTCTATATTATTTAAACTCTTTAATAATTTTGAATTCTCTCTTATTGTTTTTATGCTCACTCCGAATTTATTTCCATTTATTCCCGTTGTAATTTTTTCATGAGTATGAGCGTCAACATTTGGATTTACTCTTATCGAACATTTTACTTTTCTTTTTAATTCTTTTGCAATATCGTTTATTCTAATCGCTTCAGGAAAAGATTCTATATTGAATCTCTTTATATTTAATTCTATAGATTTTTTTATTTCTTCTTCGCTTTTAGCTACGCCCGAAAAAACTATATTCTCCGCTTTTCCGCCAGCTTTTATATATTTTAAAATCTCTCCAATAGAAACTACATCGCCTCCGATTCCTTCTTCTATCATAAGTTTTAATATCGATAAATTATTTTCAGCTTTTATAGCGTAAACTATAGAACAATCTTTTATCTCCGAAAATATGTTTTTCAAATGTCTTATTTTTTCAAGAATATCATTTTTTGAATAAACATAAAAAGGCGTTTTATAAATTTTAACCAAATCGGAAATTTTCAAATCCTCGCACATAAGAATATCGTTATTATAAGAAATCATTTTTCAATCCGTTTAATTTATATAAAATTTTGTTATATTTTAGTATAAATGATATATTTTTTCAATCGGTTTTAATCTTGATTTTATGATAATATTAAAGTATTATATTTTTATGGAAAATTTTATAAACAAAATAACCTGCGATGACGCTCTTAAAACTATGAAGTTATTAGACGATAATAGTATTTCTTTAATCGTCACAAGTCCGCCTTATTGGAATTTGATAGATTACGGAGTTGACGGACAATACGGACAATGTTCTTATGAAGAATATTTATATCAGATGCTTAATATATTTAAAGAGTCGGCGAGAATATTAGAGCCTAACGGTAAAATAGCCTATATTACTCCAATAGTTCCCGTATCAAAATCGGTTGATTCTTCTACGCATACGAGAAAGCTTTTAAATATTTCTGCCGATATAGAGAGAAAAGTATTAGATAGCAATTTAGGGCTTCATAGATTTAGTTTATACATTTGGCAAAAACAAACTTCTAAAAAAATGTTTGGCAGTTATCCTTATCCGCCTAATATTTACGAAGACAATACGATAGAATTTATAAATGTTTTAGTTAAGGAAGGTTCGCCTAAAAAAATTCCTCAAGAGATTAAAGAATATAGCAAAATTACGCAGGAAGAATGGTTAAATATGTCGATGCAGATTTGGCCAATAATGCCTACGAATATAAACAGAAAAAATGCGGGAGGACATCCAGCGCCTTTCCCTTTGGAAATTCCAAACAGATTAATAGCTATGTATACTTTTAGAGAGGTTGAAGAATTGGGATTTAAAGGCGATATAGTTTTAGATATGTTTAACGGTTCGGGTTCTACAACTTTATCGGCATATATAAGCAAAAGAAGATTTATAGGAATAGAATTAAATTTGGATTATTGCAATATTGCAAGAGACAGAATAGCGAATGTCGATAAAAATTTGGCTCGTAATTTAATTATAGATAGAATAAAAATGCCAAATAAAAATAATAATAATATTTTAAAAACTACAGAAGAAAAAATGTTATTCAAGTTATAATTTATGAATGTAATAAAAGAATTATATTGGAAAGAATTTTTTAATAAAATAAATTAAAATAGAAAAATTTTATTTAATAACAATTTTTTATCATTGTGATTTTACTAAAGCCTACGGAGTGAAGCGAGCATGTTGACAAGCGAGGCAATCCAAAATAATAAAATCTCTTTTTTGTAGATTACTTCGGACTTTCGCTAAAGCCCGCTTGTAATGACGAATTCTAAAGCCTAATAACAATTGGCAGTTTCACATTGTATTGACAATTCATGAAAAAGCGCATAATGGGTAGCTCACACTTGTTATTAATATAGTTAACGAATTATTAGAAATTAAAGTATTGCAATTTATACAAATTTGTAATATTGTTAAAAGAATTTAAATTTTAAAAATAAAGAATTTAATTAAAAAATTGGTTAAAAAATAAAATTTGTATTCGCTTATATTTTATGAATTATAAAAATCGCTTGATTAATAAAGGAGTTTTTAAATGAAATTAAGATTATCAAAAAGAGCTTTAAAAGAAGATTTTCAAGGGCAATTTTTAAAAATGATACTCGATGTGGCGGCAAAAGGCGATTTAATATCTTTTGCCGGAGGGTTGCCAAATCCCATATCTTTTCCCATCAAAGAAATTAAAGAGGCATGCGCTAAAGTTTTGGATAATAACGGAATTCAGGCTTTGCAATATAATAATGCGGACGGATATTTGCCTTTAAGAGAGTTTATAGCGAATAGATATAAATTAAACGATGTTAATATAAGCGCTAAAAATATTCTTATAACGAACGGTTCTCAACAGGCTTTAGATATAATTTCTTCGGTTCTAATAGACTCTGGAGACGATATTTTGGTTGAAGACCCTTCGTATTTAGCCGCTTTGCAAACTTTCCATATATATAACCCTAATATAAGAACCGTTAGCTTGAACGAAGACGGAGTAAGTTTGGAAGAATTAAAAGAATCTTTAAATAAATATAACCATAAATTATTTTATGCCGTTCCGACATTTCAAAATCCTACGGGAATAACTTATACGAACGAAGTCAGAGAAAAAATAACGGATTTGATGAAAGGAAAAGACACTTTCTTTATTGAAGATAATCCCTATGGAGAATTGAGATTTAGAGGAGAGCATCAAAAATCTTTTTATAATTTGCTTGGCGAACAGGCAATACTTATGGGAACTTTTTCAAAAACTTTTTCGCCTGGTTTTAGAATGGGTTGGATAGTTTGTGGGAATGAGGAATTAATGGATAAAATGAAATATTATAAACAGCTTGTAGATTTTCATACGAGTATATTCGGACAAATGGTGGTAAGTCAATATCTTACCGACAACGATTATGACGCCCATATAAAAAATATTATAAATTTTTATAAAAAACAATGCGATTGTATGCTCGAAGCGATGAATAAATATTTTGCTAAAGATATACATTGGACGCATCCCGAAGGCGGAATGTTTATTTGGGTTAAACTTCCTAAAGGAATTGACGCAGTAGAACTTTATAAGAAAGCCGCAGATAACGGAGTCGCTATTGCTCCAGGAGAGCCTTTCTATGAAAGCAAAAGAGGAGAAGGAACTTTTAGATTAAATTATACAAATTCGTCTCCCGAAATGATAGATAAAGGAATTTCGATATTGGGAAAAGTTATAGAAGAAATGAGAAAAAATAAATAAACATAAGGACGATTTAATGAAAAAAACCGTTTTATTAAAAATTTCAGGCGAGGCTTTGCTCGGACAAAAAGATTATGGAATTGACAATAATGTTGTCGATAGAATAGCTTTGGAAATGAAGGAAGCGGGGAACGACACTCAAATAGCGGTTGTAGTCGGCGGCGGAAATATTTTCAGAGGAATGCAACTTTCCAATAAAACGGGAATGGTTAGAGCGACTGCCGACTCAATGGGAATGCTTGCAACTATAATGAACGCTATCGCTTTGAAAGATAGATTTATGGCGGCTGGAACTCCAACTCAAATTCTTTCTTCTTTTAATATTGAAGGTATGATTGAAGG
>CAKVCG010000130.1 GCA_934725525.1 uncultured Brachyspira sp.
CAATTAAAATAAGGCGGGCTTGTTATTATTAAATTTATACTGTTATCGGGCAGAGAATTTATGCCTTCTAAAGCGTCTATACAAATTATTTTATTTAGATTTTCCATTTCATAAGATTATATTATATTTTCTATTATTTTCAATATATTAAAAAAATAGCCATACATAATAAATATGCATGACTATTTTATATTATGAGAAAATTATTTGTTAAAAGCTTATTCGTTATTTGCGGTTTGCTGTTCGCTCATTAACCGCATCGCCTCGTCATAAGTTATATATTCCGATTGAGGGTCATATTGTCCGCTTCTTTGCTCGCCGTTAAGACTCGGAATAGTTAATCTCTGTCCTGGCAATATCAAGTCTGGATTGTCGGGATCTCTCAATATATTTCTATTCGCTTCGTATATTCTATACCATTGAATAGGATTATTATATATATAACTATAACCCGCTATTCTCCATAAAGCGTCAGTTAAAGGAACTCTTCTAACTACAATATAATATTGAGGAAGAACGGTTATTTTTCCTTCGGTATTCACTGGCTGCCTTTGTTGGTTGTTTTCCATATTTTCTGTTCCGTCTATTATTCTTCCAGTTTCGTTATTTCCTCTCTCGCCTATAACCAAATCGCCGTCTCCCTCTCTTCTAGGTCCTCTTTCCTGTATGGCGTTTAGAGATTGATTCGCCTGTTGCATTTTATCCCTCGCTAAAGCGGTATTATTTTTATTTAACGCATCTTCCGCTTCCGCTATAAGTTGAGATAGATTTTTATCCTCATCGCTGTCTTTAGTTATATATCCTTCGTTAATCAATCTTTGCTGTCTAGTTTTCAAATCTTCTAAATTTCTTAAATCTTCTTCTCTTTCAATAGCGGAATTTCTATCGGCAATCATTTTATCCATATTATTTGACGCTGTTATCGCTCTATCGCTCGCCGTTTTCGGGTCATTCTGTAATACTCTATTCGCTTCATTTAAAAGCGCCGAAACATTTTTATCGTTGTTATCGCCTTTTACTATGGTTTTATCGCCAATTAAAGCGTCATATTTCTTTTGAGCGTTTGCTATATCGCCTTTTGCTTTTGCTATAGCGTCAGCCTTTGCTTTTGCCTCAGCTTTCGCTTTAGCTTCCGCTGCCGCTTTAGCTTTTGCGGCGGCTGCAGCCTTCGCTTTGGCTTCCGACTCGGCTTTTGCCTTTGCAGCCGCTTCCGCTTTACTTAAGGTGGATAATGCGGAGGCTACATTCTGTTGCACGCTTGCAAAATTGTCGTTTTTCAACGCTTCATCCGCTTTATTTAAAGAACTTGCTATAGATTTTCCATTTGCATCTCCAGATGTTAAAGTTTTTGCATTCAAGGCGGCATTATATTTTGCCTTTGCATCGGCTATGGTTTTTGTGGCGGTTGTTCTCTCTCTTGTCAAATAACCTTCTTTTACGCTATTTGCAGAAGCGAGCGCATTGCTATAAGATAAATAAACGGTATTAAAATCGTTGGAGGCAGTTATAAATTCTTCTTCATTTTGAGCCGTTTCGTCCGCAGAAGGCAAAGAATCTATAGAATTATTGCCTTCGTTGAAATATCTAATCGCTTCTTCGTATTTCGCTTTAAATTGATTATCTTTTGAAGCGCCTAATTGATTAATTTCGTTTATCGATTTATCCGCATCGCTTCTTGCCTTATTTATTCTTAAATTCATTAATCTATAAAATAATTCTATTGTCGTTTTATCTATGGAATCGGAGGCTTCTTGAGATTTATCGTAAGATTTTTGATATTCTCCGTCATTCTGCAAAGTTTCCGCTTCTTCCGCTATTCTTGCAGAATCTTCATAAGTTTGAGCGAATAGAACCGACCAACTGAAAGATATTAAAGCTATAAATGATATTAATTTTTTTATATTCATCTTAATTTCTCCTTAAAAAATTTATAAACAATCTATTTATTGTCCTTTTTCCAAATCTTCTATTTCTTTAACCATACTTTCCAAATTGGCAAGTCTTTCTTTCACTTTAGTTAAAGCTTCATCACTTTTATCAAAATCTTCTTTAACTTTTTTATACAAAGTCAAATAAGCTTCTTTAGAATTATATAATTTTTCGACTAAAATCTTATAATTTTTATTTTCGTTTTCTTCGTTATAAAGAGAAGTCGCTTCCTGATACATCGCTTCCGCTTTGCTATATTCGTCTCCATACATAATATTAGCTTTTATATTTTGAGCGTTAGTAAAAGATTCGTCCATTTGCTTTTTTACGATTTCCGAATAAGGCTCGAGTCCTTTATCCATTACCAAATTATAATTGGTTTCCGCTTCCAATAATAACTGCTTCGCTTTTTTGGCTTCGTCTTTATTTTCTTCTTTCATTATAATATCCGCTTCGGCATAACCTTGTTCGGCTATATCATAATCGCTTTGAGCAAAAGTTTTAATTTCGGTATATTTATTAACCGTATCTCTTAAAGCTGTTACTCTTTGATATTCTTTTTTAGGAAGTCCGCAAGAGACAACCGACAAAACAAATATCGTAATAAGAATCGTTTTGAATTTAAAATTTTTGGAATTCATAATTAACTTAATCCTCTGTTTTTTATATTAAATTAAAACCATAAATTATAAAAATAAAAAAATTAAATTATATTTTTTATTATATACAATTTATAATATGTTAACAATACTAAAATAATAATAAAAAAAGTCAATAGATATTAATAGATATTATTTAAAATTCTTAAAAATTTTAAATAAAAATTCAAAAAAAACCATAACTACTTGAAATTATCGTTGTTTTTTACTATAATATATGTATACAACTTTTACAAAAAGGATGGGACTATGGTAAAGATAATTTCAAAACAAGAAGCCTGCGATTTGATTAAAGACGGCTCGGTAGTGATGTTTGGAGGGTTTTTAGCATGGGGTTCTGCATGGGAAATCACCGATTTACTTGCAGACCAAAACAAAGTTAAAAATCTAACGCTCGTTGGAAACGACACAGCTTTTGCCGACAAATCATACGGTAGGCTAATGACCAATCGTCAAGTTTCTAAAGTTATAGTTTCGCATATCGGAACTAACACCGAAACTCAGAAACAAAATACTAACAAAGAAATCGATGTCGAATTGGTGCCACAAGGAACTTTAGCCGAAAGAATAAGAGCGGCTGGAGCTGGTTTGGGAGGAATACTAACTCCTACGGGTATTGGAACTCTCGTTGAAGAGGGCAAGCAAATAATCGAAGTTAAAGGCAAGAAATATATTCTTGAAGAGCCTTTATACGGAGATATAGCGCTTGTTTATGCGGATAAGGCGGATAAATACGGAAATTTATTCCACCATGGCGTTACGAGAAACTGGAACATGATAATGCCTATGGCTTGTAAAACCGTTATAGCCGAAGTAAAAGAAATAGTTGACGAACCGTTAGACCCTGATAATATAACCGTTCCTTGCGTATTCGTGGACTATGTGGTAAAAAGCGATTACGACTATTTAGCTAAAGGGCTTAAAAAGGGTTAATAAGGAGAGAAAATCATGGCAGAATTATCAAAAGAAAAAACAAGAGAAATTATAGCCAGAAGAGTGGCTAAAGAGCTTAAAGACGGAGACTTGGTTAATTTGGGAATAGGTTTGCCTACGGAAGTGGCAAACTATTTGCCCGATGGAGTCGAAGTTTTACTACAATCGGAAAACGGAATGGTAGGAATGGGACCTACTCCAGAAAAAGGAAAGGAAGACCCTAATGTTACTAACGCTGGAGGCGGTTTGGTAACTTTGCTACCAGGAGGAGTTTATTTTGACAGCTTCACTTCTTTCACAATAATAAGAGGCGGACATGTTGACGCTACGGTTTTGGGAGCTTTGCAAGTAGACCAAGAAGGCAATTTGGCAAACTGGATGGTTCCAGGAAAATTGGTTCCAGGAATGGGCGGAGCTATGGATTTGGTTGTCGGAGCTAAATTGGTTATAGTGGCTATGGAACATACCGTTAAAGGAGAGAAAAAAATACTTAAAAAATGCAACCTTCCTCTCACCGCTAAAAATCAAGTTAATATGATAGTAACAGAAAAAGGAGTTATGAAAGTAACCGATAAGGGATTGGAACTTACCGAGATATTTTCAACTTCAAGCATAGAAGATATAAAGGCAAGCACCGAAGCGGATTTAATAATTAATAATCCTAAACAGGTGGATGTCGACACTTTATAAAATTCAATCGTCATTGCAGGAAATTTATAAAGCCCTAGCAATGACCGTCATTACGAGGCGTAGCCGAAGTAATCCAAATAATAGATTGCTTCGGGTTTTACCCTCGCAATGACAAATAAATCAAAATAACAAAAAAATACAATAACGGAGAAAAAATAAAATGAGTGATGTGAAAAAGAAAAGAGGTATTATTGAAAGTTTAGCTAATGCCTCTACAACGGTGATGCAAAAATTCCTACCTGACGCTTACATTTTTGCAGTTATTCTAACAATTATAGTATTTATCGCTTCTCTAATTGCTACAAAACAAAATTTTATATCTATTGTTGGGCATTG
>CAKVCG010000131.1 GCA_934725525.1 uncultured Brachyspira sp.
AATTTTAAAGCGTCTCCGCAAACTATACTTCCCGTCATAGCTTCGGCGTCTGGATTTTCAATCTCTCCCACATTTCTTGGATTTATAAAATGGTCTTTAACTTTATCCGTGTATTCCCACATAATTTACCTCCATAAATTTTGTAAAATTATTTTAATATTAATTATATTTTCCGCAAATCTTCAAATTTCAATTTAACGGAAAATATAATGCCTCCGAAACAAATATTATTTATTTATTTCGTCTAAAAGTTTTTGTATATTTTCTTTGCAACCTCCGCAGCCCGTTCCAGCTTTGGTAGCTTCTCCGACTTCTTCAACGGTTTTTAATTTTTTAGAGATTATCGCGTCTCTAACTTCGCTCTCCGTTAATCCCATACAAAAACATAATGTTTTATCGTCTGCCATCGTTTATTCTCCTATAGTTTTAATTTAATTTTTATTCTTATAAATTTTATAAAATAGAGAATACGATTTCGTAATGCAACTATTTTATAACCTTCAACTGTTAGAAAATTATAACATTTTAAGAATAAATATCAAGTGTTATAATTTACAAAATAGTAATTATTCCTAATTATTTTGCAACATTTTCAATTAATAAAATAAAAAAGATACGAATTATTTTAATCCGCATCTTTATCGTAGAATCAATAGAATTGTAATACAATTCAAAAAATTATCTTATATTATTCTTCTTCACTCTGGCTTTTTCAATATTCCTACTTTGCCATTCGTTTTCGACATAAAAACTCAATTCGCTTTTTAGTTCATTTTTTGTATAAGAATCCAAATTTGCAACTTCGCTCATATTCGGTTTTTCTTCCGACAAAACTTTTATTATCGCCACTCCGTTTTCAAGTCGGACAATATCGCTAACCGAACCGACATCCAAAGAAAATACTCTTCTATAAAAATTCTCTTCGGAAGATTCGGGAATCATATTTCCGTTTGCCGAAGTCAATCCTCCTTGATTATAATAAAACGGAGACGAAGATTTATAATATTTAATGTTTCCGTTATTATTTAAAGCCGCAAGATTATTATTTCTATCGAATGCCGATTTCAATATCTCGGACTGTTTAGTTTTTTCCGCTTCGAGTAAGACATTCATATTTGCGTTTAAATATTCATTTTTCAAAATATCGGCTTTTACATCGGTATAATTTTGGGGAAGTCTTATATCGTTTAGTAAAACAATATAATAATTTCCGTTTACATAAATCGGTTCTAATAAAGTATTCGTTTTGCTATTCGTAAAAATACTATCGGCGAAACTCGAGGAAGGCATTTCCATTTTAGTTATATAATTCCATCTATAATTATTTGTGTCTACACTTCTTTCGAGAGCGTTTTTTTCAAATAAAGTTATATCGTCATTTAAAGTTTTGTATAAATTATCGGCGACTCCTCCGCTTTCCAAAACTATATAAGAAATATCCGCTTGAGCGAAGTCGGTTTTATTTTCGTTAAAATATCTTTCCAAATCTGCGGCGGGAATTTCCAAATTTTCCAATATTGAAGCAGCGTCTATATAAACCATTTCAATATCTCTTTTGGTTAGAGTTTTTATATAATTTCTTTCCGTTGTCAAAGAATTAATTTTTATATTGTCAAAAAGTTCGGTAGATATCGTTTGAGATAAAATATTCTCTTTTATTTCTCTTTCCACTCTCGACAACTCTGATTTTGAAGTGTTTCTAACGAAAGACTGAAAAGCGTTATCGTTATAGATTCCGTTTGTGTCGACAAATTGCCCTTTCATAAAATCGACTATGATATTATCCGAAACTTTTATATTCTTTGAGGCGATTTTATCCAAAAGAACTATTGTAACCGCTCTTTTAAAAGCCATATCGTCTATGTAAGAATACATTTCGCTATTTATCTGTATTCCCAATTGCTGATAATATCTCTCTATATCCCTTAAAGCTCTACCATAAGGACTTGTGCTTGTATAATAAATAGGAGTTCCGTTTACAGAGCCTATAGTGGGCGTTGTTTGGCTTCCTCTCGTATCGATAACCAAAAAATATACTATAAGGAGAACGGAAATAACCGAAACCCCAAACCATTGCAAAGTTTTCACCAAATTACTTTTCTTTTTTGAACCAATGTTTTTAGGCGACATTAAATTATCCTTGAAAATTTTATTATTTTTTTATTATAAATTTCTTATTTAAGATTTTTTAATTATATAAAAATCGACAAAAAAATCAAGTTATATTTTAAGATTGTTATTTATGAAAATGCTCGTATATATTATTTGCCACTTTATAGCTTATTCCGGGAATATTTCTTATGCTTTCCAAAGAGGCGTTTCTTATATTCTCAATATTTATAAAATGCGAATATAATTTTTCTATTCCACTTCTGCCGAGTCCCGATATGCTTTCAAGTTCGCTTTTAATCATCTCTCTGCTTCTCTTCTTTCCATGACTCGTGTTTACAAATCTATGCGTTTCGTCTCTCACTTTCTGTAAAAATAATCTTGCAGGGTCGTTGTCCTCTAATAAAACGGGGTCTTCTCTATTCGGCAAATATATTTCTTCAAATTTTTTAGCGAGCGCCATTATAGGCTGTCCTTTAATTTCAAGTTCTTTCAAGGTTTCTATCGCCGCGTTAAGTTGTCCTCTTCCGCCGTCTATGAGAATCAAATCGGGGAATTTCAAATTTTCTTCTTTAAGTCTTTTATATCTTCTATAAACAGCCTCTTTAATCGAAGCGAAATCGTCAATTCCTTCAACGGTTTTCATGTTGAATAATCTATAATTTTTATTGTCCGAAATTCCGTTGACAAATCTAACCATTCCCGCCATTGTATAGCTTCCCTGAATATGCGCGATGTCGAACGATTCTATTATATTTGGAGTTTTGCTTAATTTGAAAATTTCTTTTAATCGGTTAATTCCAAGCGGAATTTCTTTTACCAAAATTTTTTCTTCAAAAAGATGTTTTGCGTTATTGTTTGCAATATTTATCAAGCCTTTTTTAGTTTTATCGAATTTTACTTTCACCGTTTTGCCCGACATTTTTTTTAAATAATCTTTAATAACCGTTATATCGTTTATTTTTATTTCCGTCAATATCGTATTTGGAATCAAATTCGCGTAAATATAATATTGCGAAAAAAAAGCCGAAACTATATCGGAATAATCGGATGCGGAATGCAAATTGGAAGAATCTTTAAGCGAAAAATTTTTTCTGTCGGCGAGTCTTCCGTCTTTAACCGACAAAATCACAATAATATAATTTCCTTTCTCTCCGTAAATTCCCAAAATATCCATATCGTCATTTTCTTGAATATATACATTCTGCTCGACATTAATCGACTTCAAAGTGTCAATTTTATCTCTTATATCTTTTGCCTTTTCAAATTCCAATTTTTTTGCGTAAGACGACATTTCTTTTTTCAAATTTGAAACGAGTTTGTCGATTTTTCCGTCCAAAATCATCGCCGCTTCTTCAACCGTTTTATCGTAATCTTCTTCCGTTATTAAATTTGCGCAAGGAGCCGTGCATTTATTTATATGATAATACAAACATGGTCTAATCGGTCTTTTTAGCGGAAAATCCAATTTGCATCTTCTAAACTTAAAATTATCCGTCATAAATTTTATTATATCGTTTGCCTTATCCGATTCTACATAAGGTCCGTAATAATTCTTAAACTTGCTCGCGTTTTCTTTATTTATAACATTTCGCGCCTTTATGATTCTTGGAAATCGTTCGTTCGTTATCGCCACGAAAGGAAAAGATTTTTGGTCTTTAAGAAGAATATTATAATGAGGCTTATGTTTTCTTATCATTTCCGCCTCGAATATCAAAGCTTCCACTTCGTTTTCAGTAATGATATAATCGAAATCGGCTATATGTTCGACAAGAGCGGTAGTTTTTGTGTCTTTATTCGATTTTGTAAAATAAGAATTGACTCTTTTTTTTAGAGATTTTGCTTTTCCGATATATATAATATTATCTTTTTCGTCTTTCATAAAATACACTCCCGACTTATCGGGAATATATTTCAATTTTTTGTTTATATAATCTTTAATTTCTTGATTCATTTTAAAAAATTTATAATTAATTTTAATTTTAAAAATTTAATTTTCTAATTTTCTCATTTGCGGAAATAATATAGTATCTCTTATGCTTGGAACATTCAAAAATAATATTGCCATTCTGTCTATTCCAATTCCAAGTCCGCCTGTCGGAGGAAGTCCGTATTCTAAAGCGTTAATAAAATCGTAATCCATATCCATAGTTTCATCCTCGCCTCTCTCTTTAGCCTTTACCTGCGCTTCAAATCTCTCTTTTTGGTCTATCGGGTCGTTAAGTTCGCTGAAACCGTTTGACATTTCCATTCCGCCAATAAATAATTCGTATCTTTCCGTTATATCGGGATTATCTGGATAAGATTTTGACAAAGGCGAAACCGCTTTAGGATAATTTATTACAAAAGTCGGTTGAATTAATTTTTCTTCAAC
>CAKVCG010000132.1 GCA_934725525.1 uncultured Brachyspira sp.
CAATACAATACAATACAATACAATACAATACAATACAAGCCATTATTATAATTTTTGGCTGTTTTTTCATTGCAAAATTAAAGAATTATTTGAAACATTTAAACGCTTTCTCTTGCGTTCACAAAAATTAAATATTCAAGGCGGTATTTTATGAAAGACAAAAGTATAGAAATATTACAAAAAGAAAAATGTTCGGGCTGTAGCGCATGTTTTCCCATTTGTCCAACTAACGCTATAACTATGGAATATGACGAGGAAGGTTTTTTATATCCTTTAGTAAACTATGAAAAATGCACAAACTGCGGTTTATGTTCTAAAGTTTGCCCAGAATTAAATTTTAATTTTAATAATAATCCATCTCCAATATGCTACGCTATGCAAGCTAAAGACGAAATACGGCAAGTAAGTTCTTCAGGCGGAATGTTTACTTTAATTGCCGATTATGTATTTGAAAGAGGTGGTTTTGTTTGCGGAGTAGCTTTCAATAAAAATGAAAATTGGAAAGTCGAGCATATCATAATTGATAATAAAGAAGATTTATATAAGTTGAGAGGCTCAAAATATGTTCAAAGCGATAAAAAAGATATTTTTAAACAAATAAAAGAATTATTGAATAAAGATAAATATGTATTGTTTAGCGGATGTCCTTGCGAAGTTGCAGGATTAAAAAACTTTTTAAGAAAAGATTATGATAAATTGATTTTGGTAGATTTATTATGCCTTGGCATACCTCCTCCTAAATTATGGGAATTATATCTTAAAGAAAATTTCTATAATAAAGATATTAAAAATATTAGCTTTAGAGATAAAACTTTCTATAAATGGTCAAGTAATATGAATGTTTATTTTGAAAACGGCGATTCTTATAGAGAGCTTGGCAGTGTAGACACTTATTTAAAAACTTTTCACAAAAGCATATCTTTAAGAAAATCATGCTATTCTTGTTCGTATAAGGGTATTCCAAAATCTGGAGATATTACTATAGGCGATTTTTGGGGTATAGATAAATTCACAAACATTAAGGATAAAGACGGCACTTCAATAATATTTATAAATAATGAAAAAGCATTTAATATTATTGAAGATATTAAACAAAATTTTAAATTATTTTTTATATTTCCAAATGATAAATTAAAATTTTTACCAAACTCAATATATGGTTGTTCTAAAAAACCTGAAGTTAGAAAAAAATTTTTTGATAATGTTTACAAAGAAGGAATTAATAAAACTACTAAATATTATATTGATGATTATTGTGATGTCGGATTATTAAATTTTGGTTATAGTAGTAATTATGGCTCATGTTTAACTTCTTATTCCATATATTATAATGTAAAGAAATTAGGATATTCTATAAAACAAATAGCTTATATACCTAAATTTATTTATGATAAACATAAAGGATTTAATAAGAAATTCCATGATAAGTATGTAAATCATACAAAAATTTATCATACTAAAAGAGAATTGCAAGAACTTAATAATAAAATTAATACTTTTATAGTAGGTTCTGATACCATTTGGCAATATAATTCAGATAATCTTTTTGATTTTAATATTCTAAAAAATAATAATCGCTATGATAATATTTATTTTTTACATTTTGTTAATTTGGAGAAAAATTTAATTTCATTTGCTCCGAGCTTTGCAAGAAACGATTATTATGGCGATTATTATAACAGATTAATGACGAGCTATGATTTAAGCAGGTTTGACCATATTTCCGTGAGAGAAAAAGACGCCATAGGTTTAGTGAAAAGATTATTTAATATAGAAAATGTCGAGCAAGTTATAGAACCCGTATTTATTTTGGATTATGAAGAATTGGATAAAATTATCGCCGATTCTTCGCTAACTCATAAAGGAAAGTTGGCATATTATTTTTTAGACCCAACGAAAGAAAAAGAGGAAGCAGTAAAATATATATCCGAAAAACTCAATATAGAGCCGATAGACGCTGGCGGTAATTTTTTCAGAGAAGTCGAAGATTTTCTTTATATAATAAAAAATGCAGATTTTGTAATAACCGATTCTTTTCATGGAACATGCTTTTCAACAATATTTAAAAAACAATTTATATCGTTTTTGAATAAAGGAAGAGGCGAAAGCAGATACGCTCTTTTTGAAGAATTGAAATTAAAAGATAGAATTATAAATAATTTGGAAGAATTAAAAAATAAAAAAGATTTATTTGAAAAAATAGATTATGCTAAAACTTTTGAAGTAATTAAAACCGAAAAAGAGAGAGCTATTTTCTGGCTTAAAAACGCTTTGGAAAATAAAAGAGATAAGAAAATAACTCCGCAATTATCAATGATTGAATATTTGATTTACGAGAACGATTCTTTAGATTTGAAATTAAAAGAAGCGAATAATGAAATAATTAATTTACAAAATAGAAACTTGGATTTGCAAAACAATATTTACGAATTGAATAATAATTTAAGAAAAGAAATTAATGAAAAACAGAATTGGATAAAATTATTTGGCATTTATAATACGAAAGATTATTTAATGTTTTATTTATTCGGATTTAAAATTTCGTTTAAGATGAATGAGAATAGAGTTAATAAGTTAGCGTGGTGGATACCTGTTAGAAAGTGGCGAGATGGGTTTAGGGATAAATTTTTTAGATAATAATTTTTTTATATCATATATGTCTATCGTAAAACTCAAAAACTGCTTTACGGTTTAGACGGATTGCCGTTTTGAAAATAATAGCGAAACATTTATTCCCAGATAAATAATAAATTATACTTGAAAAATACGATATTTATACTAAAATATAATCGGATTTATTTGGAGAGAAAACGGTTTTATTACAATGAAAAAAATATTCGCATTATTGTTTTTACTTTTATTTAACGCTTTGCTTGTGGCGGACGATATATATATTTTACCCGAACAGCTTCCTCAAAATGCACTGTCGTTTATACAAAAATATTTTCCAAATGTAAGCGTCCTATATGCCGAAATGGATAAAAAAGGCTACGAGGTTCAATTATCAAACGGCGTGGAAATTGAATTTTTTAGGAATGGAGATTTTAAAGAAATAGACGGAAATTATGTCGCCCTTCCTTTTGAAATATTGCCAGAACCAGTCGCAAATACCGTCAGGAGGACTTATCCAAATACCGTTATAACTAAAATAGAAAAAAAATGGAATCTATACGAAGTGAAACTTAACAATATGATGGAACTTTATATTGACGGAAACGGGCAGCTTTTAGGACAGAAATTTGACGATTAACAATTGCATTACAAATTTTAAATACATGACTTAATAAAAGTTTATTTAATTAGAGGATACTATTATGACAGTTAATAAAGTCTATTCGGTATATTATAGCGCGACAGGAACTACTCAAAAAATCGCATCTTTTTTGGGAGAGACTATAGCTAAAAAATTAAATATTCCGTTTGAAAAATATAATTATAGTTTGCCTAAGAGAAGAGAGAAGATTTTAGAATTCAAAGAAAACGAACTTATAATATTCGGCGCTCCCACTTATGCGGGCAGAGTTCCGAATGTGATGCTTCCTTATCTTAAAAACAATATTAAAGGAAACGGAGCTTTAGCCGTTCCAGTCGTTCTTTTTGGAAACAGAAATTTTGACGATTCTTTAATAGAATTAAGAAATATATTGGAAGATAATAATTTTAGAACTATAGCGGGCGGAGGATTTATTGGCGAGCATGCATTTTCCTACACTTTGGGAGCGAATAGACCAGACGAAAACGACATGAAAATCGCTTTGGATTTCGCCGAAAAAATAGCGGATAAAATAATCAATCTTACGGAAATTCCAAAAGAACCGATTAAAGTGAGAGGAAGCGAACCGTTGCGTCCTTATTATATGCCGAGAGATAGGCATGAACATGCTATTGATATTTTGAAAGTGAAACCGAAAGTTGATGTTCCGAAATGCACCGATTGTAAAATATGCGCGTATGTTTGCCCTATGGGTTCTATAGATTTTAACGATATTACAAAGTATGTAAACATTTGCACAAAATGCGGCGCTTGCGTAAAAAAATGCCCCGAAAAATGCAGATATTACGATGACGAAGGATATTTATATCATCAGCATGAACTTGAGGAAGAATTTGAAAGAAGAGCCGAACCCGAGATTTTTTGTTAGCGTCTATAATTTATTAATAATATTTCCTATATTTTAATCAATTTTTAATAAGGATAAATAAATGATTTTTGAGAAACAAGATTACCAACAAGATTGCATAAACAATATAATTAATCTTTTAAAAGATTTTGATT
>CAKVCG010000133.1 GCA_934725525.1 uncultured Brachyspira sp.
TCTAAATCTTCTTGACTAATTGAAGGAAGAGTTAACGAACCGTTGAAGTTGGCTCTCAATCCCCAAATAAAACCTTCTTCAAAACCATACAAATTTATTGAAATTATTAAAGTTATAATCGAAATTATAACCGATAAAAATTTTCTCTTCATAAAATAAAAATACCCTTTATAAAATTAATTTTAAATTTAATTAATTATAGTATAGATAAAATAATACTATATATTTATCGAATAAGTCAATAGGAATAATATAATTTTTTTACTAAATTTTGCTAAATTCGGCAAGAAATAAATTTTTATATATAAATATAATACATTTCATACGAATAATTAGACAATATTGATTAATTGTAGTTTTATTCATAGACATTTTTTAATTTTTGTAGAATAAGCAATATACATAAATAAATTTTTGTTTAATTTATATAAATGTTAGTATTAAAATAGGCTTATAAACAAAAAAAATCTGTTTAACTTTTATAAAAACCTATAATTTATTTTTTATCCTTAATAAGGATTGCCTTTATGTGTAATAATTTTGAAAAAGATAACTCGACAGACAATATATCGAATAGTATAATAAAAGAAAAAGAAATCATAAGTTTTATTCTTTCAAACGGAATTTCCGCCGAAAAATCTAAAATTATAACGGAAAGACTTTATTATAAATTTTACAATTTGCATAATATTGTCAACGCTTCCGAAAAAGAACTTATAAAAATAAAAGGGCTTGGAGCTAAAAAAAGCAAACTTCTTAAAAGCGTCCCAAAACTTTTGGAATATTATTTATTAAGCTCTTTGAAGTTGTCCGCTTCTCATTTTAAGAAAAAAGATTTAACCGATTATTTAATAGTAAAATTAGGAAAATTAAAATTTGAAACTTTTTCAATAATCTGTTTGGATATAAATAAAAGATTTATTTCGATGGAACAAATATTTAGAGGAACTATAGATTCGGCTACGATTTATCCAAGAGATTTAGTCGAAAAATCTTTATCTGTGGGTGCAAGTTATGTAATTATCGTTCATAATCATCCTTCTGGAATTGCAAACCCTTCAAAAGAGGATTTGGAAATAACGCATGCCTTGTTTAAGGCGTTTTTGACGGTAAATATAAAAATGATAGACCATTTGATTGTCGCGGGAAATTGTGTTTATAGTTTCAGAGACAACGGAGTTTTTGACGATTATAATTTTAATAATAATTTAGAAAATATAAAATAAAATGATTATGTTAAATAACTAACCAAAATTTTAAGCATTCCGAAAATTCCAATATAATTGATTTTAATTTTACGCGATATATAAATTTTTAGTTTTTACTTTATAATATATAAAAAATATTTTGATTTATAAATTTTAAAAGGAGAATTTTTTATGGCAACAAGCGAAGCCTTTCTTGAAGAAGTTTATAAAAACGCTGTCGATGCGGAAGTTATAAAAAGAAGTTCCACGCTTTCAAATTTATTGGATAACGCTCGAGATTATCAAAGAGAAATTTCGGCTTATGAAGATTTGAAATCGAGACTTGACGATTTATCTTCAGCCTCGAAAGAATTATACGGTTTTCGCTCTCCTTTCAAAAATTTTGTAGGCAGAGGAGAAGGTGTCCCAGAATATTTTACCGTAACCGCAAACAGAATGGCAAACACAACTACTTACGATATAGAAATAAAAGAATTGGCAAATAGCGAAAAATTTTCTTCAAAAGCCTACAATATGAACGATAAACTGCCCGCTGGAAATATAAAATTAAAAATCGGCGATGACGAATATTCTATAGATTTTGCTGGAGGAAATTTGGTTAATTTGCAAAAGGCTTTGAATAAGGAATTCGGCAAAAAAGTAAAAACAACAATCACTCAAAAATCGAAGAATTTGCAGGTTTTGACAATCGATTTGGTAAAAACGGGTTCTAAAAATATTGTCGAAGTCATAAGCGATGACGCGGGAATATTGAAAGAATTAAATATGTTTACGAGAAGAAATTATAGATATTTGGGGCATATTTTTAATCCGGAACTTATCGGCAAATGGAAAGACGAATCGGATAATTTAACCACAAATTATATGATAAAAAACGACTTTTTGGTTTTTAAGGGTATAAATAAATTGTCGATGCCTTTGCATAGAGAAGCGGAAGCGAACGAAAATATAACGATTTCTATAACGGCGCGAGCATCCGACACTTTGGACGAAACTGCAGAAGAGATAGTTCCCGTAATGCCTCCAACGGTAGATTTATCGATTCCCGACACTGGAATAATATTCGATAAAATTGACAGCGTCAGATTTAAAGATGTGGAATTATACGGAGAAGGTTTATCTCCCGCGGACAGCGTAAGAACTTTTGAAGATGTAAAAAGATATAAAGAAGCGCTTGAAAATGAAAAAAAGGAAAAAGACGGAGTAGAAGCTGAAGTTCCCGAAGCGATAGACGAAACTGGATTTAATTCTGAAATTATCGGAGTAAAATATATAAATAAATCGGGAGACGAAGTTGAAAAATTTTTTGCATTGCCAACGATAAGTTCCGAATGGCAGAGATTGAATATTCCCATTGGAAGCCAATTTGAAGAGGGCGATGTTATAACTCAAATCGTTTTGATAAATAAAAATCCAAATTATAATCTTTTTTATAAAGATTTGCTTGTGGAAGATACGGGAAGAGAAGAGGACGCTCCTAATTATTTAATCTCCGAAGCAACGGACGCGCGGGCATCTATAGACGGAATTGACATTTTAAGCGAAAGCAACGAATTTAACGACGCGGTAAACGGACTAAACATAACGGCTATAAAATCTACTCCTCGAGCTTTTCCCACGACAATCGAAGTCAATAGAGAGTTAGTGGTTGACGCTATAGTTAATTTTGTAAGCGCTTATAATTCTTTAATCGATTTTTTGAACGATTCCACTCAACGTCCTTTGACTCGAGAGGTTAGAAATTCTTTAGACGAAATGAATCGAACGGATATGAACGATTTGGCTACCACTTTGCAAATTAGTTTTAATTCGGAAATGAGCGATTCGGATTTAAGAAAAAAATTATTTTATATCGGAGTATTCAGCGGAAACACTTTAGTCGGAACAATTTCGCAAAGAGTGAAAGCGATAGTCGCGGATTCCTACGAAACGGATTACGGCGAAGAATTGGCTTTATTAGACCAAATAGGAATTAACAGAGGAAACGCGGGCGAAGATTGGACAGTCGTAAAAAAAGGATTTCTACAAATAGAAGAAGAAAAATTTATGAATAAAATAGAAACTCAAATGGACGGCGTGGAAGAATTATTCGCAAACGACACAACGGGAGACAATATTCCAAATACTGGAGCCGCTTATACTATGAACGATTTTATAACTCCATATTCGCAAACAAGAGGAATTGTCGACAATAGTATTTCGGTTGCAAGGACGAGACTTGAAAATAATCAAAGACGCGTTGACACGGAAAGAGAGAGAATAGAACAGTATAGACAGGAAAGGCTCGCTTCTTACTATAGAATGCAGTCCGATTTACAGCAGGCTGAAAGAGACAGAAAAAGACTTGAGTCGATGCAGAATCAGAATAATAATTAATTTTTTATAAGTAAATTTAATAAACTTCCGCTAATAATTTTGTTTCCGAAATTACTTTATTTAATCTGTTTTTTATTATTCTAAACTTATAACCTAAATTTAAATTTTCTATCATTGGTTTTATTTCAAAAAAGTCACTATAATTATGATATATGCTTATTATTAAAACGGGTTTTTGTTCCTTTATATATAGTTTCAATTGCTCCTCTCAAAAACGGCTGCTCAAAACCTTCTAAATCCGTTTTTATTAATCCGACTTCGATATTATTTTCTTTCACATAACTATCGAGAGTTATCATTTTTACTTTATTCTCAAAGCTATTAATATCAGATTCTTTTGCATTTTCTATTGAAAGTCCGCAACCCGCTCCTATGCTTGCATCCATTCCTATTTCTTTATTTTCATTTCCAAGCGCCATATTTACGGGAATAATATTATTCTTTTTATTCAATTCTATAGTTTTGAATATAGTATTGTAATTTTGCAAAAACGGTTCAAAACTATAAACATTTTTATCTGTATAGTCCGACAATATTATCGCAGTGTCTCCTATAAAAGCTCCAGCATCAATGATATTTTTATTTTTAACTTGATTTAAATTTCTTACATAATCCATTCCGCATTTACCGTAAAAAGCTTCGGGTTCAAAACTATTGCTTGGTAGAATATATTTATCATACGAAT
>CAKVCG010000134.1 GCA_934725525.1 uncultured Brachyspira sp.
GAAGAATTTATTATAGTTTTCGATATAAATAATAAAAAAGAGCTTTTTAATTCTATGGAATTTATAAGAAATAAAATTAACGAAACGGATTTTTCAACCGAAGAATATTCTCTTAAAGCCACCGCGTCTTTGGGCGGAGCGATTAAAGAAGAAAATATTTCTTTAGACGATTTTATTAACAACGCGGATAAATCTCTTTATAAAGCGAAACAATCGGGAAGGAATAAATCGATAATATAATTTATAAAATTAAAAATTGACCAGTATAATATATTGACAAATTCTATATAATATGTTATATTTATCTAACAGTTGATTAGAGGTTATTTGTTTGAATAAAAATTATGTTTGGATTAATCCCATTATAATTAATTTATACGGCATAGAATATTTAAAATATATTCTATTAAAAAACGGTTTTGAAATAGTATCTCCAAATAAAAATTGCACTAATATCGTTAAAAATAAGTATAGAAAAAAATATTTAAACTCCAATAAATGTATAATTGATTCAAGATGCCCTAAAATACTCGAGTATATAGACAATAATAACAATAATTATGAATACGCTAATATTAATCCTATTTTAATAGAAACAGCTATAGAATTAAAGGCTCGAATCGAAAATGATATAATTATAACCACACCCTGTGTTGCTTTAGCAAATTTTGGGAATTCATTGAATGTAGAAGGATTAATTTTTAAAACTTGGATAGAATTTATAAAAGAAAATAATATATTAATAGATGAAAATAAAAAGAAAAAATTAAATTCAAGTCCGATTTCTCTTGGTTTTTTTAAAGAATTTGATATGGTTTATTCTGTTAGCGAAGATAAAAATATATTAAAATTTTTTAAAAACAAATTATATAGAAATAGCAAACTTTTAGAGGCGCTTTATTGCTATAGTGGGTGTCATAACGGAGATGGAATTTAAAAATTAGAGATTAAAAAATGAAATTTATAAAATCAAATATAATATTTATAATAATTATAATGTTTTGGTTTATAGCAAGCAAATCTAATATATGGAGCGAATATGTTCTTCCATCTCCTCAAAAAGTATTAAAAACGTTCTATATAGAAACTATTAACGGCAATTTAATAAAAAATATTTATGCAAGTCTTTTAAGAGTTTTAATTGGATTTTCCATAGCGTTTATTTTAGCTTTTGTATTTGGAATGATACTTGGAATAAAGCCAAAAGTTTTCTTATACTTCAATAATATAATAGAATTTATGAGAAATATACCGCCTATAAGTTTAATAGCAATATTAATATTATGGTTTGGCATAGGCGAAAAATCTAAAATCATAATTATTATTCTCGCGTCATTTTTTCCAATACTTATTAATATAAGAGAAGGCATATTTTCGGTAGACAAAAAACTTTTAGAAGTGGGGTATTCGCTTAATTTTTCAAAGTTTAAAATATTTTTCTACATAATTTTACCAAGCGCATTACCTGAAATATTAGCGGGAATGAAAATAGGACTTGGATATAGTTTTAGAGCTATTATAGGAGCTGAAATGATAGCGGCTTCGAGCGGGTTAGGTTATATGATACTTGACGCCCAGCAATTATCAAGGTCTGATAAAGTTATAGTTGGAATAATTACAATAGGCATTTTAGGTTATTTATTAGATAGAATTTTTTATTATTTTATAAAGAAATTTACTTTTTATAGTATAGTAAGGAACAAATATTGATAATTAGAACGGAAAATATTTCAAAATCGTTTTTTGTTAAAAATAAAAAAATAGAGGTGATAAAAAATATCAATTTTGAATCCTCCTCAGAAGGTATAACCGTAATACTCGGGAAAAGCGGCTGCGGTAAAACTACGTTTTTGAGATTATTAGCTCAATTAGAGATTCAAGACAAAGGTAAAATAATAATCGAAGATAACGCTAAAATATCTATAGTTTTTCAAGAACATAGATTAATGCCTTGGCTAAATGTGTTTTCAAATATAACTTTTGGAATGAATAAATCGAAGAAAAAAGAATGTAAAGATAAAATATATAATCTTATAAATATGATGGGGTTAAACGGATTCGATACGGCATATCCTTATCAACTTTCGCTTGGAATGATGCAAAGAGTGGCTATTGCAAGAGCTTTGGCTAATGATGGAAATATAATATTAATGGACGAGCCTTTTGCATCTTTAGATTACTTTACCAGAGAGACTTTGCAAAATGAAACTATAAATATTTATATGAATAGTAAAAAATCTATAATATTTGTAACTCATAGTATTGACGAAGCCCTAGTTTTGGGAAAGAAAATAATAATATTTGAAGGAGGTAAAATAAAAAAAGAATATGACTTAAACAACGAAGATTATAATAGAAATATATTGTCAAACTTTTTTATAGAGTTAAAAAAAGATATTCTAAATTCAATTAAAAATTAATAATAAAATAAAATTTTCAAGGAGTAAAAAATGAAAAATATTTTAAAATTATTATTATGTTTTATATTTGTTTTAAGCTGCAAAAATAATTCGGATTTTTCAGTTAAACAAATAGCTCTAACTTATGTTAAATCGCCTCTGAATGTGCCCTCTATGGTTGAGAGAGATAAACTTATATTTAGTAACGCGTTTAGTAAACATAATCTTCCCGTAGTATATTCCGAACTAACTACTGGGCCAGAACAGACACAGGCATTAGCTTCGGGAGACATTCAATTTTTATATGCGGTAGGAGCTACTTCCGTAATACTTGCTAAAGCTAACGGGTCGGATATAAAAATAATAAATATTTACAGCAGGTCTCCCCAGTCTTTTGTTATATTTTCAAAAAATATTATAAAAGACGCTGACGATGTCAAAGGTAAGAAAGTGGCCGGTCCAAAAGGAACTATATTGCATGAACTTTTGGTAACATATTTGACTTCTTTAGGATTAAACGAATCGGATATTCAGTTTATATCTATGGGAATTCCAGAATCTTACGCTGCGTTATCAAGCGGTTCTGTAGATATGGCTTTACTTGCGGGCCCATCCGCTTATAATACGGCAAAAGAAGGATATAATATAGTTACTACGGGAGAAAATCTAATAGAACCAGTGGTTGTAGTTGCAACAAGCGGAATATTCTATAATAATAATAAAGAATTAGTAGATACATTTATTAATGCGGAAAAAGAAGTTTTAAATTATATGAATAATAATTATGACGAAATAATTTCTATATCCGCTAAAGAAACTGGTTTAACGGAAGAAGCCGTAAAAGAAATGTATCCTATGTATGATTTTAATATAGATATAACCGATAAGGATATAGCCTCAATGAAAAAAACTGAAGAATTTATGAGAGAAAATAAAATGATAGAAACGGAGGTTAATATTAACGATTTATTAATAAATTGAAATTATAATTTTATTTGCTTTAATTAATTCTATTTCTAAAACTAGAATAAAAATATTTAATAAAGCGAATTTTTAATTTACCGAAAATTTAAAAAATGAAAATTATGGAGCAATAATTATGATTCGTTCTCTATGGACAGCGGCAAGCGGTATGAACGGCATGCAATTTAAAACCGACACAATCGCAAACAACCTTGCAAATGTTAATACTATAGGATTTAAAAAAGTCAGAGCGGACTTTGAAGATTTAATATATCAAAACTTAAAAATGGAAGGAACTCCCGCAACGGAAGATATGGTAACTCCCGTAGGACTTCAAACGGGACTCGGAGTAAAAAGCGCCGCAACTCAAAAAATGTTTGACCAAGGTTCTCTTCAAGCTACTGGAAATAAATTGGATGTGGCTTTGGAAGGCGAAGGTTTCTTTCAAGTATTGATGCCTGACGGAACGGTTTCATATACAAGAGACGGTTCTTTTAAAGTCGATTCTAACGGACAACTTGTAACTTCAAACGGTTATAGATTAGTCCCTGAAATAATTTTTCCTCAAAATTTCTTGCTTGAAAAAATCAATATATCTAGAGAAGGCGTAGTTTCGGTTACTATTGGAGATGAAAACGAACCCGTTGAATTGGGAAATATAACTTTGCATAGATTTATAAATCAGGCTGGACTTCTTTCAATAGGCGACAATTTATATAAAGAAACTATCGCAAGCGGTCCCGCATTTGAAGGCGAAGCTGGAGCTAACGGTTTTCCAAGAATTCATCAAGGTTTTGTTGAAATGTCTAATGTTAAAGTCGTTGATGAAATGGTTGATATGATTGTGGCGCAAAGAGC
>CAKVCG010000135.1 GCA_934725525.1 uncultured Brachyspira sp.
AGCACTACAAAATATTTGCCAGGAAGAAGAATAATTACGGAATTTTTTAAAGGCATAAAAGAGAGATTATTTTATGCTGGAAGATTAGATTCGGAATCTCGCGGAATTATGATTATAACCAACGATGGAGAATTTGCCAATATAATAACTCATCCTTCCTACGAAATATTAAAAGTTTACGATGTTGTAGTTAATGGAAAAATAGATTCTCAAAAACTGCTTGAAGCGAGCAGAGGAATCGTAATTAAAAATATAAATTATTCTCCGTTCAAATTTAAAATATTATCGAAAGGCAGAATTCAAAGCAAAATAAGATTAACTATAAACGAAGGAAAAAATCGAGAGATAAGAAAAATATTCGAATATTTGGGTTATAAAGTAATCGATTTGGAGCGAATTTCCGTAGGATGCGTGAATAAATATAGCGATTCGGCGGGAACTTTGGAAGCGGGACATATAAGAGATTTAACCGAAAAAGAAATTGCATTTTTCTTTAATCAAAAAGATAAAAAATTAAAAGAGATGGAAAATATTTTTTCTTCGGGCGATATTGATAACATTGAAAATTTTGAAAGCGTTGAGAAAGACGATAAAAATAAAAAAGAAAATAAAACTGAAACGAAAAAACATGATAAATCGAAATGGGCAAAACCTCGTCATAAAAGAACGGAAAATAAAAATACAAAATCAAAAACTAAAAATATAAAAACACAAAACACAAAATAAAAGGAAAATAATATTATGGAATTTTTTGAAATATTATACAATGTGACAATTTACCCGATAGAATTTATCATTGAAATAGTTTTTTATTTATTTAATAATGTTTTCAAATCGGGCTATGCGACAAGTTTATTATTTTTAAGTTTGGTTATTAATTTTATCTCTCTGCCTTTGTATAATATAGCGGAAAGCTGGCAGGCTAAAGAGCGAGCGATACAAAATAAAATGAAACCAATGATAGAAAATATAAAAGCGGTTTATAAAGGCGACCAAAGATATTTACTTATAAGAGCTTGCCAAAGAATCAACGGCTATAAAACAATTTATGCATTCAGAGGAACATTGGGATTATTGATACAAATTCCATTTTTCTTGGCGGCTTATAATTTTATTCATAATTTATCGGGCTTGCAACTTGGCAGTTTTTTATTTATCAAAGATTTTTCAAAACCCGACGCGGTATTTAGCATTGGAAATATAACTATAAATATTTTGCCTTTTATTATGACATTATTCAGTTTGCTTGCGGGATTAGTTTATAGTAAAAAATTGAAATTTAAGGAAAGTTTGCCGTTATATATTGTTTCGTTAATATTTTTAGTTTTGCTTTATAATTCGCCTTCTGGTTTAGTATTTTATTGGACATTAAATTGTTTATTTTCATTGATAAAAAATATTGTAATAGAATATAAATTATATAGAGTTTTTGTAGTAAATAAATATAAGATATTGGCGGGTTATAATGTATTTTTTGTAATATTAACGATTGTTTTTATAGCGCTTTTATCTTTGGCAAATTTTGAGCGAAAAGCTTATTTATCCGATTTTGAATTTTTAAATGAAATGGACAGTTATAAATATATAGGAACGGTAAAATATTATAATAAACTTTTTAGAAATAGTGATATTTTTCAATTAATCGGAAACGAAGATAAATTTGACGATATTTTGGAAGATGTGGAATTTTTTGGAATTAGCACTATTGTTGTTAATTTTAGTATAAAAGAAAAAATTGAAAATATAGACAGAGATATAATTATCTACTATAAACTTAAACCAAGAAACTATTTATTAAATATATACGCGTTTTTATTTGCAATCTCTTTTATAATCAATTTAGGAAATATTTATAAATTAATTTTTAATAATAATGAAATAAATATATATTTTAAAAATAACAGACGCAAATTAATAATAATTTCATGCTTAATAATTAGTTTACTTTCTGGATTATTTATTCCAAGTTCTTTAATTGGAAATTCGCCAGTGGAATTTAAAAGTCCTTTCGATTTAATATTAAGCGATTTGTCTATGAGTTTGGGATTATTTTTATTTTATCCGTTATTTCTTTATATTTTATTTTCAGAAAATATAAAAAATTATTTAACTTTATTATTAATATTTATAGCTTCTTTTGTTTTGATTAATACATTTATTATGAAAGGAAATTATATAAATATTAACGCCGATTTTGTATTTGACAATGCCGATTTATTAAAAGCGTCCTTAAAAGAAATATTACTTACGATTGTTTTAATAATTATTTTAATTTCAATTATAATTATTTTGATTAAAAAGAAAAAATTAATATTTCTAATTAATATATATTCTATTATTTTACTTGCGTTAGTTGGAGTTTCAATATTCGATATTTCAAAAATAATTAAAGAGCATAACAAATTAAGCGATATTCAAATAAATAATAATAAGACTTCCAATATAAAAATATTTAATATGTCAAAAACGGGAAAAAATATATTCGTATTTGTTTTGGATAGAGCGATTAATTCATATTGGCTTGACGCTTTTGAAAGATTTACAAATTATAAAAAAGATTTTGACGGATTTGTAATTTATCCAAATACTACTTCGCTTTCTCCTTCGACTATAACTATCGGCTCGTTATATGGCGGATACGATTATTTGCCTTACGAAATTAGTATTGACGGAAGTTATAACTTAAAAGAAAAACATAATCAAGCTTTGCTTACAATTCCTTTAGCTTTGGAGAAATACTATTATAAATCCGCTATGCTTGAGCCTACTTATGCAAATTTGTCGGATACTTTAGATAAGAAAATATTTAAAGATTATTCCAATATATTGGTTTATGATAATTCTTCGATACTTAATTATAGCTTGAATAATTATCTAAATTTGGACAGCGATTTTGATATAGAAGAGTTAACTAAATTTGAACAAAAAAATAAAATAATAAGGTTTTCCATATTTAGAATGCTGCCTATTAATTTACGATACGATTTTTATAGAGATAAAGGCTGGTTTTTATCTTCTTCGGCTTTTCCAAGAATTAACTCAAGCATGAGATATTATTCTATGTTATTATCTACTCCTTCTTTTATTAATATAAAACAAAACGGAAATTATTATAATAGCCTATACAATATAATAACTCATGAACCCGCTTTCTTTTCTTCGGATTTTCTGCCTTATTTGGAATTAAACGAAGCAGACGATAACTATATGATTATTTATAAAGACGATATTTCAGTTAGACATTTTTATGCAAATGTCGCGTCTATTAATTGCATGACAAATTTTATAAATTACTTAAAAGAAAACGATATTTACGACAATACAAAAATAATAATAGTTTCAGACCATGCGATTGGAGTTAATACCACTTCGACAAATAAAAATATAAATTTTATTAATTCTTATAACGCTTTATTAATGTATAAAGATTTTAACGCGAGAGGCGAAATTAAAATAGAGACTAATTTTATGACAATCGCCGATATGCCTTATTTGGCGACTAAACATATACCGAATATAAAAAATCCTTTTAACAATAATTTAATAACTAACGATTACAAAAACAACGGAGTTTATTTAATAAATGTAAATACTTGGAAATCGGAAGGGCAATTTTCAAATCGTTATAATTTTAACCAATATTATTATGTAAAAGATAATATTTTTGACATAAATAATTGGAAGAAATTTCAAATTGATTGGAAGAGTAAAGAGACTAAAGAGATTGAATTGAAATAATTAATTTGATGAAAATAAAAAATAAATTAAGTAATTTGATTTTTTATAATTATAATATAAACTTAAATTTTACAATGAATTTTTTAAAGAGAATTTTTAAGGAGTCGAAATGATTTTATCCATTATGGTTTTATTTATAATAATTCAAAATAGTTTATTCTGCTATATTGACCCAGGCACGGGAAGTTTGCTTTTTTCGGCGTTATTCGGAATAATTGGAACTTTATTCTTTTTGTCGAAAGCTTTGATAATAAAATTAAAAACTTTTTCTTTTACAAACGCTAATAAAAAAGATAAAAACTCAAAAACAAAATCAAAAATAATAATTTACGGAGAAGACAAAAGATATTATAATGTGTTTAAGCCAATTATAGAAGAATTAATAAATTTAGAAATTCCTACAATTTATTATAGCTCAAGCGAAGACGATAAAATTTTTGAAATAAAAAGCGATTTTCTTAAAAGCGAATTTATAGG
>CAKVCG010000136.1 GCA_934725525.1 uncultured Brachyspira sp.
ACTTACCATAACATTAATGCCTTTAATATTTATAATATATAGTATAGTAAATTTAAAAGCCGTTGTCAAATTTTTTTAAACTTTTTTATTAAAAAATCGGCTTTTTTATAAAATTTTTAAGCTAATTCCTCGCTTTTTTACTAAAATCTATGAAAATATAACAAATTTCTGTCATTGCGAGATTTGTTTTACAAATCGAAGCAATCCGCTATTAATAAAATTTCTTTTTTGTGGATTACTTCGGCTATAAATAGCCTCGTAATGACGACTTATTTCACCGTCATTGCGAAACTCTGTTGAAGCAATTTACTATTAATAACAATGGGGCTGTCGCTCTACATCCATGTGGAAAGCCCCTTGTTATTATGACAAAAGAAAATTTATAAAATCAAATAATTAAATGTTAATCGTCAAATTTCTGTCCTATTAAAGTTCCGTTATTGTCTATATAGAGCTCCATCATATTATTTAACTTAACTTCAAAAATCGTAAATTGCTTTTCTATCTTTATTATAGCCGCTTGAGGATAAGTTCTTTTAACCGTAGCCATGACATTTTGAGGCAAAATCGAGTCTGGCATATTCGTATAAGTTTTAACCTCTTTCCAATCGCCGTTTGGGAAAAATTCAATTTGAGTCCCGTTTGCCAAATAAACTTCAATATCGTCCCAATCTCTTTCAATATAGGTCGCTTCGATATTTGGGAAATGCTGTTTTATAAAACTTTGAGCGTTTTGAGGAATCGAAGAAAGCGGAACTCCGTAGCCGTATTGAGCGTTAGGGTCGGGGGTATATTGATTTGCTTGAGAGAACAGAATTCCCGAAAAAATCGAAAATATAAATAAAGCGGTTAATAATTTTTTAAAATTTTTCATAAGTTATACTCCTTAAAATAAATTGTCTTTATAGAAATATTATATCATAATAAAAAAACAATATCAAGTTTGTTTACCAAATTTTTACGATAAATTTACATTTTTATTTATTTCTTTTTTCCTTGATTTGCAACGGCTTCCATAGCTTTTTTAACAGCTTCGGGGTCGCCCAAATACTCTTTATTAACCGCCATAAAATTATCGTCAAGCTCGTAAACCAAAGGCATTCCCGTTGGTATATTCAATTCTGTAATATCGGCATCGGAGATATTATCAAGATATTTTACCAAAGCCCTTAAACTGTTTCCATGCGCCGCTATTATTATTTTTTTGCCCGCTTTAATATCAGGAAGTATAACTTTTTCCCAATAAGGAACGACTCTCGCTACCGTATCTTTCAAACATTCTGTTAATGGAAGTTCTTTTTCGGTTAAACTTTTATATCTCGCGTCATGTCCGGGAAATCTTTCGTCCGTTTTTTCCAAAGCTGGAGGCGGGGTGTCGTAACTTCTTCTCCAAACTTTTACCTGTTCTTCTCCGTATTTTTCGGCGGTTTGAGATTTGTTTAATCCTTGCAAAGCTCCGTAATGTCTTTCATTTAACTGCCAAGCCTTTTCAACGGGTATCCATAAAAGTCCCATTTCTTCCAAAACCAAATTCAAAGTTTTTATCGCTCTCGTAAGAGTGGAAGTATAGGCTTTATCGAAAGTAAATCCCGCTTTTTTTAATTCTTTACCGCCATTTTTAGCTTCTTCGATTCCTTTTTCGGATAGAGTAACATCAGCCCAACCCGTAAAAAGATTTTCTTTATTCCAAACACTCTCTCCATGACGAATTAAAACTACTTTTGTCATTAAAAACTCCTTTTATAAAATATAATAACATGATTTTCATTAAAATTATACATTAAATATAAAAAAAGTAAAAAGTATAAATGTAATTTTTATTATAATGCGTAAACAATCAAAAATAATTAATAATTGAATAAAATTGACAAATTCTATATACTATTACGATATGATTAAACTAAAAGGCAGAATATTAAGATTAGGATTAAAAATAATAATTATATTTGCGGTTTCAATACCAATAATGTATTTATCGGTATCTATATATTCAAAAAAATATATCTATAATTCTATAGAAGAAATTCCTTACAACGATGTCGCTTTAGTTTTGGGAACGACCAAATACTTGCATAACGGAAAAGTGAATATGTATTTCAAATTTAGAATGGACGCGGCTTACGAATTATATAAAAGCGGAAAAATCAAATTTATTTTGGTTAGCGGAGACAATAGACATCGATTTTATAACGAGCCTAGACAAATGCGTTTGGATTTGATAAGATTGGGAGTCGATAAAAAACATATATTTTTAGATTTCGCGGGATTTAGAACGAGAGATTCTATTATAAGGGCGAATAAAGTTTTTAATCTAACCAATTTTACGATTGTCTCTCAGCCGTTTCATAACGAGAGAGCGATTTTTATAGCGAGGCAGAAAAATATAAAAGCAATCGGATATAATGCGCGCAATGTGAGAAAGTTATATAGAATAAGACAGTTTCCGAGAGAAATTGGAGCGAGAGTTTTAATGATATTCGATATTATTTTTAATAAACCGCCGAAATTCTACGGAGATAATATTATCATAGAAGAGCAAAAAGAATTAGCAAATAAAAATAGCAATAAAATAGACAAAAATAAATTTAAATAGGGAGAATTAAATGACATCTCAATTACTCACTCAACTGCTTCAGGCTTTATCTTTGCTTTCCGTTTTATTATTAATTGGAACTTTTTTAAGAGCGAAAGTTAAATTATTTCAAAGTTTATATTTGCCCGCTTCCGTCATAGGAGGTTTTATAGGAATGATAATCTCTCCCGAAATTTTAGGGAGATTTTCAAATTATTCAATTTCTGAAGAATGGATTAAAACTTATTCTTTACTTCCAGGAATATTATCCGTTCCGATATTTGCCGCAATTCCTTTGGGCATGTTTTTGAATTCTTCAAATAATTCCAACGAAAAGAAAAGTATTAAATCTCTCTACCCTTCAAAAGTCCTTATTTGTTTCGGTTTATTTCAATGCGCCGCTATGTCTCAATCGGCTATAGGATATGCTACGAATATGTTTTTCAGTAAAATAAATCCTCAATTAAATATGTATAGAACTTTTGGCTACGAATTATCCGCGGGATTTGCGGGAGGACATGGACTTGCCGCCGCAACGGGAAAATTGCTTGAAGGTTTCGGCATTCCTCAATGGGAAATCGCTCAAGGAGTCGCTTTAACTACGGCGACTATTGGATTAATCGGCGGAATAGTTTTCGGAATAATATTTATAAATTTAGCCGTTAGAAAAAATAAAACTAAAATTATAAAACGAATTAATGATAACGCTGATAAAAGTATGGAAGTCGGATATAATAAAGATATAAATAAACAAAATAGTTTGGGAAGAGAAACTTTTTTAAGCTCTTCAATAGAAACTATAACATTTCATTTGGCTATCATATTTACGGTATGCGGAATAGCTTATATAGTTTTAAATTTTGTTAAAAAAATGAATATTGCGGGGTTGAATGTTCTTCCCGTGTGGACATATTCAATGATAATAATGTTCGCTTTGAATTTTATAATAAAAAAATTAAATTTAGTTTGGATGGTTGACGCGAAAGTTAAAGCTAAAATTATGGGAACTTTAAGCGATTTTGCAATAGTATCCGCTATGACAAGTTTGCCGATAAAAGCTATAATAAATTATATAGCTCCAATAACCGTTATGTGCATATTAGGTTTTATAATAACTTATTTGCTCGTTTTTCCTCTCAATAGTTTTTTCTTTAAAGAAGATTATTCTTTTGAAAGAGCGATTATATCTTGGGGAACTTTAACGGGAGTATTAATAACGGGAATGACATTATTAAAAATATGCGACCCAGAATATAAATCTCCAGCTTTAAGCGAATTTTCTTTAGGATTTTCTTTAATGTCGGTTACGGGGCTTTTAATTGTCCCAATATTAAATACGGTTTTAGCCGTAGGTTCGACTTTTGATAATTTTATTACGGCGATTATATCGGCAATATTATATTTCGCGTTCGCGTTTGTCGTATTATTGATAAATAAAAAATCGTTTACTAAAAATTAATCTTATAGTATAATAAATCTAAAAATTTTTATAAAAGAGGAATAAATAATATTATGAAACTTGAAGATTTAAAAAACGATAAACTTAAATCATGGATTAAAGAAGTAGCCGATATGTGTCAACCAAAAGATATATATGTTTGTGACGGCAGCAGCGA
>CAKVCG010000137.1 GCA_934725525.1 uncultured Brachyspira sp.
CAATTTCTTTTTCGGCGTTTGAAAGTAAAATATTTTTTGTAATCACATTATTTAATTTATATTTTTCTTTAATTTTTAGTAAAACTTTATAATTATTTTCGTCTGGCTCAAAGGCGTATATTCTTGCTTTATTAGAACATTTTTTTGAAAAGAAATAAGCGGTATCTCCCTTAAAAGCTCCTATATCAAATACTACAGCGTCATTTTTTACTTCAAATATATTTTTTATATTATATTGTTTTAATCCAAATATATAGAATGTTATAAAAACTTCTATTTCTAAAGGATATTTAAATCTCTGAATTATAAATAATATTCTTTTGAAAATCCAATAAAAAATATTAACTATACTATATTTAAATACCAAATGCATCGAATTCTTTATATTTCCAAAAGCTTCTGGATAAAATGCAAGCATATATCTGTAAATTACTGCTTTATTAAAAAACTTTTTTGAAATATTATCTTCAAGCATATCGTAAAATATATTAAAATTTTTCCCGTCAATTAAGGCTTTAATAAAATTATCGCGCCCTTCGATTTTTTCTATATGATTTTTATCAAATTTTTTGCCGATTAATTTTCTGCATTTATCTAATAATTCTTGCGAGATATTTTTTATTTTATGCATAAATTTCTCCCGAATAAGAATAAATGTTTAATGAGTAAACATAATTTAATTTTAAAATAGAACTATTGAATTGAATTGAATTGAATTGAATTGAATTGAATTGAATTGAATTGAATTGAATTGAATTGAATTCATATCGTGAATCAAAACCTTTATAACCATATTGAAATTATAAAATAAAATTTAAAAAAGTCAATAGCAATTTTTTTAATATTATTTTTTATTAATTAAACTATTGATAAAAATGTTATTTCATTGTATATTATACGAAAATTTTATAAAAAAAAAGTTATTAAAGGAGATATAAAATGATAGTTAAACCTCAAATATCTAATAATGTGTGTAGAACTTCTCACCCGTTGGGTTGCAAAAAGGAAGTAGAAAATCAAATTAATTATGTGAAGTCCAAACCCAAAGTCAACGCGAATATCAAAAACGCGTTGATACTCGGAGCTTCTGGAGGATACGGACTCGCAAGTAGAATAGTTTTGGCTTACGGTATGAACGCCAACACTATGGGAGTTTCTTTTGAAAGAGCGGCAAGCGAAGAAAAAACGGCTACCCCGGGCTGGTATAATAATAACGCTTTCAGCGAATTTGCAAAAAGAGACGGACTCAAAGAAAAAACTATTGTGGGAGACGCTTTTTTGGAATCTTCAAAAGAAAATATAATAAAAGAAGCTAAAGAATTCTTTGGAGGGAAGATTGACATTCTTATCTATAGTTTGGCTACGGGCATAAGAAAAGACGAAAAAGAAAATATAACTTATCGCTCCACTTTAAAACCTGTAGGACAAAAGTATAAAGGAATCGGAGTCGATTTCATGAAAGAAGAGCTTATAAATGTGGAAATTGACCCCGCTACAGAAGAAGATATAAAAGCTACGGTAAAAGTTATGGGTGGAGACGATTGGAGATTATGGATTGAAGATTTGATTAAAGCCGATATGTTATCCGAAAACGCTTTGACTATAGCTTATTCTTATATAGGTCCAGAAATAACTAAAGCTATTTATAGAGACGGAACTATTGGAAAGGCTAAAGACGATTTGGAAAATACCGCTTTAGAATTGGATAGAATGATGCAGGAAAAACTTAAAGGACATGCTTATGTCACCGTTGCAAAAGCCGTTGTTACGAGAGCGTCCGCGGTTATTCCCGCAATGCCTTTATACATAAGCATTCTATTTAAAATAATGAAAGATAAAGGAATCCATGAAGGCTGCATTGAGCAAATGTATAGACAGTTTCATGAAAAATTATTCTCTGGCAAAGGCGCTATATTGGACGAAAAACATAGAGTAAGACTTGACGATTGGGAACTCAGAGACGATGTTCAAAAAGAAGTTTTGGAATCTTGGAATAAAGTAAAAGACAACGAAACTTTAAAAGCAAACGCCGATTTGAATCAATTCAGAGACGAATATTTGCATTTGCATGGTTTCGGTTTTAACGATATTAATTACGATGCGGATGTTCAAATATAAATAATTTAGATTAAAATTCTTCGCATTCAAAAAAATAAAAATTTATCCGAAATGTTGTTTAAAAATTCTAAACAATATTTCGGTTTTTTATTATCTTATAGATAGATATTATGTTTAAATAAATAAAGAACATTGTCGATAATATATATAAGTTAACAAAATACTATAAAATTTTTATGTTGACTTAATTATGTATATATTTTAATTAAGAGGCAATTTTCAATGTCAGTGAAACAGATTTCGGACCAAGAAATACTATCAATGTATTTAAACTATGAGAAAGTAGAAAAGGGTTTATCCTTAAACACGCTTGAATCTTATGGCAGAGATATAGCTATATATCTTGATTTTTTAAGTAAAAACAAAAAGACGATATTAAAAGCTAATAGAGTCGATATTGAAAAATTTTTAAATGAAAGAAGAGACCAGGGAGCTAAGGCAAGAACCGTTGCAAGAAATAAGGTGAGCGTGGTTAATCTTTATAAATTTCTACTAATGGAAAATTATATTTCAAAGAATCCAACCGACAATTTGGAAGTTATACGATTAAAAAGAATTTTACCAGAATCATTAACTACTAACGAGGTAGACGATTTACTTTCCGTTCATAATGAAAAAACGGATAAAGGTTTGAGAGATAAGGCTATTTTTGAACTTATGTATTCTTCAGGATTGAGAGTAACGGAACTCTGTTCTTTAAAAATTGAAGATGTATCTTTTGAAGGAAAATATTTAAGAATATTTGGAAAGGGTAAAAGAGAAAGAATCGTTCCTATCAATGACAGCGCATTGGATATACTCAGGCGATATATACATACGAGCAGAGTAATTATGGTAAAAGGTAAAAATACGAGAGAACTATTTTTAAATTTCAGGGGAGATAAAATTTCGAGGGTTGGAATTTGGAAAATAGTAAAAGAGACTATGAGAAAAAGCGGTATAGAAAAGAATGTTCATCCTCATACTTTAAGGCATAGTTTTGCCACCCATTTAATACAGCATGGAGCGGATTTAAGGGCTGTGCAAAGAATGTTGGGACATTCGGATATAACGACAACCGAAATATATACTCATGTGGATGCCTCTCATTTGAAAAAACAAATAGACAAACATCCTAAACATTCTAGACATACGAGACATAATATATAAAAATGGTAAATAAAGGGATAGTTTGTAAAATATGAAAAATAGTATAATTGTCACAATCTTATTATTATTAATCACCATATCTATTATATTATTAACTTTTGGAATAGGAGAGAGAATAACCATAATAAATAATGACGAATATAAGTATGAATTAAACGAAGATAATCAATTTCGAAGAATAGATATGTATAATCCAGATTCGCTTTCTTTATCCGCTATAAAACCGATATACGATTACGATTTATCCGTAGATTTGGAGGACTTTTATTTTAAAGAAAATATAATGGCGGAGAGGAGTATAGAACTTTTGAATCAGGAATTATTATTAAGCGCTGATGATATAAACGGAAATATGCCAAATCCTAATGTATTGCCAGCTTTGGTATTTTCGGCAAATACTACGGACGCTAAAGCGGATAAATTAAGCGAAGCGATTGATACGGCTATAAGAAACACGAGAGGAAAAAAATCTCCAAGGGTTGCAATCGATTTATCTAAAATATCCGTTTTTAGATACGAACCAGTAGTAATAAATGTTTCTATATACACGGAAGATACTGTAAAAAATATAAGTATTTATGTCAGGTATAAGTCGGATAAACTCGTTAGAAAAAACGGAGATGACAGATATTCCATAAATGTATTTAAAATTGAAAATTCGCAATATAAAGGAACTTATTTGCATCCTTTCGGCGGAACTTTGGGAGAATATCAAGCTGTGGTTTTAGTTCAAACTGCAAAAGGAATATATGGATATACTAAAGATTTTACCGTAAAAGGAAGACAATCGCCGCCTGCAAAAGAAACTAAAAAAATAGCGACTTTAGA
>CAKVCG010000138.1 GCA_934725525.1 uncultured Brachyspira sp.
AATTAAAACTGCCATAATTAATACTCCAAATTTAATAATACAAAATAATTATAAATAAATTGTAAAAAATGTCAAAAATGATTTTATATTGAAAATAATAGAAAATATAATATAATCTTATAAAATGGAAAATCTAAATAAAATAATTTGTATTGACGCTTTAGAAGGCATAAATTCTTTGCTCGATAACAGCATAAATTTAATAATAACAAGTCCGCCGTATTTTAATTGCAGAATCATAAAAGGATAGATATGCAAATATATGAGAAATTTATTAACGGTAAATTCGATTAAATAAAAAAGAGAGACTAAAAAGCCTCTCTATTATTTCAAAATTATAATAAACAAAAATAAATAAAATGTAAATTATTTATCCTGTAAAACCTTTATGCCGGGCAACTCTATTCCTTCCAAAAACTCTAACGAAGCGCCGCCTCCCGTGGATATATGAGTCATTTTGTCGGCAACCCCAGATTTATTAACGGCGGAAACGCTATCTCCTCCTCCGATTATGCTAACCGCTCCAGAATTGGCGATAAATTTTGCAACCTCGAAAGTTCCTTTTGCAAAGTTCGACATTTCAAATACTCCCAAAGGTCCGTTCCAAACCACAGTTTTCGCATCTTTAAGAATATTTTCAAGTTCTTTAAGAGTCTTCTCTCCGACATCCATTCCCATCCAGCCTTGAGGAATCGAATCGCTGTCAACGGTTTTTCTGTTCGCATCGTTGTCAAATTTATCGGCTATAATATTGTCTACGGGCAAGTATAAGGTTTTATTCAATTCTTTAGCTTTGTCCATAATTTCTTTAGCCGTTTGAATATAATCGTCTTCGCATAAAGAAGCGCCTATTTCGTATCCTTTAGCTTTAAGAAAAGTATAAGCCATTCCTCCGACTATGATTAATATGTCGACTTTATTGAGGAGATTTTTGAGAACAGAAATTTTGCTTGAAACTTTCGCTCCTCCGATAATCGCTACAAAAGGTCTTTTAGGGTCGGCAACCGCGTCTCCCAAATATTTAATTTCTTTTTCCATCAAGAAACCTGCAACAGCGGGCATGCTTGGTTTTGCTGAAACTATTCCAGCCGTTGAAGCATGCGCTCTATGAGCCGTTCCAAAAGCGTCATTAACATAAACATCCGCCAAATCCGAAAGCTGTTTTGAAAAATTCGCGTCGTTTTTTTCTTCTTCGGCATGATAGCGAAGATTTTCCAAAAGAAGAACATCGCCCGCATTTAGAGATGACGCCATTTTTTTCACTTCGTCTCCAATGCAATCGTTAGCGAAAAGAACTTTATTATTCGTTAATTTTGTTTTCAAATAATCGTAAACGGGCTTTAACGAATATTTAGGATTAGCCTCTCCTTTAGGTCTTCCCAAGTGGCTCATAAGAATTAAAGAAGCTCCTTGAGAGAGTATATATTCGATTGTCGGCATTGCGGCGTCTACTCTCGTTGTGTCGGTTATTTTAGAATTTGTTTCTTTATCGAGAGGAACATTGAAGTCCACTCTCATTATTACTTTTTTATTTTTAATGTCTATATCTTTTACCGTTTTTTTCATTTGTTTTTATCCTTTTCTTTTTAAATTTTTAAAAATTATTTTATTGTTTTATATAAATAGAGGACGCCAATAATTATTATTAATTACGCGCCCTCTTATTTCTTACAGATTTAATATTCAAATTATTTCTTACTATACATATATAATAGTAAGTCTACAACTCTGTTTGAATAACCCCATTCGTTGTCATACCAAGAAACTACTTTGAAGAATCTTTTTTCTCCTTTAAGGTTATTTTGAAGAGTAGCCAAAGAATCGTATATTGAGCTTCTATTGTCATGTATGAAGTCGCTCGATACTAATTCCTCGTTGCAATATCCTAAAACGCCTTTTAAGTAGGATTCGCTCGCTTTCTTCATTAAAGAGTCGATTTCTTCTATGCTTGTGTCTTTTTCGCTTCTGAAAGTTAAATCCACAACGGAAACATCTGGAGTAGCCACTCTGAAACTCATTCCCGTCAATTTTCCTTTCGTAGACGGCAAAACTTCTCCAACCGCTTTAGCCGCGCCTGTCGTTGAAGGAATAGTGTTGCAAGCCGCCGCTCTTCCGCCTCTCCAATCTTTCTTTGAAGGACCGTCAACCGTTTTTTGAGTCGCCGTATAAGAGTGAATCGTAGTCATTAATCCTTTTTCTATTCCGATGCCTTCTTTAAGAAGAACATGCACAACGGGCGCCAAACAGTTAGTTGTGCAGCTCGCGTTTGAAACCACATGATGTTCCGCTGGATTATATTCTTCATGGTTAACTCCGCAAACGAAAGTTCTCAAATCGCCTTTACCAGGAGCGCTTATGATAACTTTTTTTGCGCCCGCTTTAATATGTCCTTCCGCCTTTTCTTTTTCCGTATAAAGTCCCGTTGACTCTATAACATATTCGACTCCCAAATCTTTCCATGGAAGTTTTTCCAACTGATTTAAAGGAGCCGCTGGAATGCATTTAATTTTGTGTCCATTAACCACCAATACATCCTCTCCTTCATGTCCTATGTCGGCTTTCATTCTTCCATGAACGGTGTCGTATTTTAATTGGTATGCGAAATATTGAGCGTCCGTGCTGACATCGACTACTCCAACGACATCAATTTCTTTGCCTAATAAACCGCGTTCAACCAACGCCTGAAAAACCAAACGTCCTATTCTTCCGAAACCGTTTATTGCTACTTTTACAGCCATAAAATACTCCTATTGTTAATATAATATTCTATATACGAACATATAAAATTCATTTTTAATGTTAACATATATGAATAATTAAGTCAACGATTAATTTTATACGACCGAATGGTTTAAAATAAATTTTTAACTATATTTGAAATTTTATAGTTTATATTCTATAATTGAGGTAAATTAAAGATTTAAAATATATATTATGAAAAATAAAATCGTTAAAAGAAAAGATATAATTTTTGCAATAATAGTTTCGTTAATTTTGCATATATTCGTTTTTAGTTTTATAAATACTTCTATCGTAAAGTCGGTTTTTGCTTACGATAGAGTAGGGGAATTGGAAGAGAATATAAAAAAAGACGATTATATGTTTTTAGTCGAAACTCCCGATATTGAGGAAGAAGAAAATAAAGAAGAAACTCCTTTCGTTTCCGATAAATCTTTAATGTCGAGAGGACTTGCAAATGTCAATCCTTCGAGGACATTTTCGGATACTTCGGTATTTTCGTTTTTCGGAGACGGGGCGAATAGTCCGATTGTTGAAAGAAGACAAAATATATCTCCGAACAATAATAACGACAATGTAAAAAGAAACGAATTGGGCGAAGATATAAGCCGAGAAAATGTCGAAACTTATAAACCTAAAAATCCCGGAATAAAAGGCGACACAAAAATTCCCGCGTCTTTCGAGGATGGAGCGGACAGGGCGGTTGTTCTTTCGAGTCGAACGGGAGGAATTCAGCTTGGAACAAAGGCTCAAGAATATTTTTGGTATTTTTATTCTTTAGTCGGTTCTATAAGAGATTCTTGGTATTTGACGATTCCCAATCAGGCGCATTATTTGGGACTTTTAAGAACGGACGAGGTGGAAGTTTTAATTTCTATAGACGAAGACGGAAATATTATATTTGAAAAGTTTTTGAAAAAATCCCAAATCGGGCAAAACAGTTTGGATAATTCCTGTTCGAAGGCGATTGAATACGCTCAAAAATTAAAACCCCCGCCTCAAGGTTTGATTAGAGATTATGCGGAAAATGGAAAAATTTACATACCGTTTAAATTCATATATCAGAATTTCAATAGAGATTAAATATATAATCACTAATTTTCTAATGAATAATTTTTGTTTTAAAGGAGAAGAAATTTTATGAGTTCAGTAGAAGAGCTTGAAAAAAAAGCTAAAGTATGCAGACAGATACTTTTGAAAATGGTTTACGAATCAAAAAGCGTAGCTCATGTCGGAGG
>CAKVCG010000139.1 GCA_934725525.1 uncultured Brachyspira sp.
TATATTTCAAACGATATAGCTTTTCAGCATTTATTAAGGTCTGCCGATAAATTCGCCGAGAGAATAAGAAACGCTTACGGAAATAGAAATTTAGTAAATATTGCTACAGACGGAGAGAGCTACGGACATCATGAAGCTTTTGCCGATATGTGTCTTTCATGGTATTTTAAAGAAAATATTCATCATGACGGAATTGTTGCCACAAATTACGAGCATTATTTAAATATGTTTCCGCCAAACGAAGAGGTTATATTGCATGAAGGCGAGGGTAAACGCGGAACTTCTTGGAGTTGTTCGCATGGAGTTGAAAGATGGAGAAGCGCTTGCGGTTGCGGAGGCTGGGACGGATGCGATTTATCTTGGAGACAACCTTTAAGAGAAGCTTTCGATATATTAAGAAATATGCAAGATAAATTATTCAGCACTTTTTTGGATTTCACAAACGACACGAGAAATTCATTAAGAGAAGAATATGTTCGAGCTATTTATAACGATTCGGACGCTAAAGATTTGTATGAAATATGCGCTAAATTTATATCTTTCAAAGAATTTATATTTTTGATGGAATCTTATAAATATTCGCTTTTCACTTATACTTCATGCGGATGGTTTTTTGAAGATGTTTCAAGATTAGAACCCGTTAAAAATATGCAATATGCCGAGCAATCTTTTCATTACGCGAGGATGCTTGTTAAAGATAAGAACGCAAATTTTGTCGAAGAAGCGCATCAAGAATTTTTGGAAACTTTGGAAAAATCGATAAGCAATAAACCCGAGCATCGCACGGCGAGATATTTTTACGAGCAAGAAGAAAAAGAAGATTCGTTTTATAAATTATATATAATAAATCATTTTATATTTAATTTAATCGCGTCAGATTATAAAGAAGATAATTTAAATATATTTAAACATATAGTTAGAGCGACAAAAAAAGAAAAAAATTATATCGAGGGAATATTGATAGATAATATAGACTCCGACATATATTTTAAGGCGAAAACTATCGAAGAGAATTACGAATTAAAAAATCAAATTCAAATCTCTCAAAATTATGAAAAACTTAATAATTCGGAAATTCATACTCTCTCTTTAAAAGATTTGACTTCCGATGTGAGAGATAAATTTGCAAACGATATATTTAAAAAAGATACGGATAAATTGAATAAACTGATGCATGAAATTTATCCAGAATATAGAAGATTATTCGATTATTTCAATTCTAACGGAATAACTCCCGATTACGATTATAGACGACTAATGGGCGCTATGGTTTCGCCGATTTTAAGAGAGAAAATAATTGAAAAAGGAAAAGACGCTTACGAAGAAGTTTCAAGCGGACTTAAAAACGCGAGAAGCGCGGGAATGTTTGTTTCAAACAGCGGTATTTCGAGTTTAGTCGGCGAGAAAATTGAAAAAGCGCTAAACGAATTATACGAAACGGTAAACACAAAAATAATATTCGAGCTTTTAAGCGATATAAAATTTTTGTCAAATAACGATATGCCGATAGACAGAAACACTTACGAAAATATTTTTTATAAGATTCTAACGAAATATAAAAACGGAGATATTCAATTCGGCGAAGAAGAAAAAAAATTATTTATAGAATTGGGTTATTGGCTCAATTTCAATATGCATGATATTTAATTCTTATTCGTATTATTTTTTAATTATTGTTTTTTAACAAAAGGCTTCCGTTTATAAGACTTATAATAACTTCAAAAGAATCGTTCGTATCGCAATTAACATTTACTTTTAATATTTTTCCGCTTTCCGAAGAATTTTTTGCAAGCTCGACTTTTCCCATTTCTTTTCCAAAATTATCGTTGGTTATTATATAATAGCCTTCGTTCTTCCATAAATAGTTCGCGTATTTTACGGCGTTAGAAATTGAATTTGGAACTTTTCCGAAAGTGAAAATTTTTATTTCGCCGTTTTCGAGAGTTTCGATTTTAGGAATAATTTTAAGTCCGTTCACTTTATTAACCGAAGATAGAGCATCGTTTCCTATCTTATAAAAAGATTCCAATTCTTTTTTTGTTTTTATAGATACGAAAAAATATGTCGTTAAAGAAGCGATTATAATCGTTAATATTGTAATTATTGTTTTATTTTTCATTTATTAAAATCGTCTATGTTTTCGTTTTTACAAATTATATTAGCTATTATTTTATTATTTTTTTTTAATTTTAGAATTCCAAAAATTATATAAATAAAAAATACGACAAAAGAAAAAATCGGTCCCAAGTTTTCTATTGATATTGATTTGGAAAAATAATCTCCGATAACATATCCGACTATTAGGCAGATTAACGGAACTATAAAACTAAAAAAATTTGTTCCTCTTTTCAATTCTTCCACTTCTATAATTACATTGTCGCCTTTGCTTGCGTTTATATTATTTAAAGCTCTCAATACTATTGGTTTTCCAGAAGAACAAATTGAACAACCTTCGCAGCTCGCTCCTTTTTGCAACTGAACTTTAGCTATATTGTTATCGTAAGTTTCAACGACTAATGCAAATTCTCTTTTCATGATTCTTCCTTATTTTTTAATCAAAAATTAAAATTTTAAAAAACAATAAAAAATATTATATATAAAAATTATTTTCTATCAATTAATTTTATTCAATTTAAAAAATCTTTTTTAAATTGTTTTGAAAATAAAAAAATCTCTCTGCTTTCTTCCCTTGAACTTTTAGGTTTAAAAACTTCAACCGATTCAAAATTTTCTTTTAATTCTTTTTTGAAATCGGGCAAATCTTTTCCGTCAAAAACTTTTATAAAAAAATTTCCGCCGTTTTTAAGAACTTCTTTAGTAAGATTGAATATCGATTTTGCCAAAGCCATCGAGCGAAAATGATTCGTTTCTTTATCGGAAGTCGTATTTGGCATGGCATCGCTTAAGACTACATCGAATTTCATATTATCGAAAGTCGCTAAATTCATTTCTTTAATATCGCCGAGTATAAAAGTAAATTTCGGATGCGAAAAAGAATTCGGAAGTATATCGACTCCGACAACCGAACCGCTTTTCAATATTTTATTAAGCGTATATTGACTGAAAGAACCGGGAGAGCATCCTATATCCAAAACTCTGTCGGAAGATTTTATAAACTTAAATTTATTTTGCGCCTCTTCCAATTTGAATACGCTTCGCGCTTTATAATTTTCTTCTCTCGCTTTTTTGTAGTAGAAATCTTTTACTTTTTTCATTTTAGAAATTATATTATATTTTTTGTTTTTTTAAATGAAATAAAAATTATTGACAAATATTTTACGACTGTTATAATATTTGAAACTCCTCAATATTGAATAACGCCAACCTAGCTCAGTTGGTAGAGCAACGCATTCGTAATGCGTGGGTCGTGGGTTCGACTCCCATGGTTGGCTTATTTAATAAATTGATTAAAAATCAAAGACTATTTAAAATAGCAGATAAAATTTGAAAAATATCAAAAATTAAAATATAATTTATTATCTAAAAAATATTATAGTATCGAATTACGGAGTTTTTATGGAATATAATTTTACTACTATTGAAAAAAAATGGCAAAAATATTGGAAAGAAAATGGCTCTTTCAAAACAGTCTCAAAACCGAATAATAAAAAATATTATGTTTTGGAAATGTTTCCTTATCCTTCGGGTAAAATGCATATGGGGCATGTTTCAAATTATACAATAGCCGACTCTATAGCGCGATACTATAAACTTTTAGGCTATGATATTTTGCATCCTATGGGTTGGGACGCTTTCGGTATGCCAGCGGAAAATGCGGCTATAGACAATAAAACTCATCCTGCAGAATGGACTTTAAAAAATATAGAAAATATGAGAAATCAATTAAATCTTCTTGGCTATTCTTACGATTGGGATAGAGAGGTTACTACTTGTTTACCCGATTATTATAAA
>CAKVCG010000140.1 GCA_934725525.1 uncultured Brachyspira sp.
AAAAGATTTATACAACGAATTAAAGTTTTTTGGGTTTTATATTTAATATTATTCCCTTTAGTTTTTATTGTTTTTTCATCATTTGCTTTATATGGCATGAAAAATCAAGAATTGGCAATATCATTAATACTTATTATGGCTTTAGTATTAATAGTTTTATCTATTTTATCTTTAGCGTTGCCAGATAGTAATATAATTTTTAAATGTTTATTTAGATTGGCTCGAAGAATTCGTATTTTTTGGGGCATGTATGCAATATATATATTCGTATTTGTTATAGCAGCTTTGGCTAATGCAAATCAAAATATTTATATGATTATATCTATAATATTAGCGGTTATAACCATATTATCTATAATATTGCCAGAAGATAATGGATTTTTCAAAGCGCTATTATTTATTGCTAAACATTCTATATCAATGGTAGTTGATTTCGTATATGCTCACGGTAGTTTTTTTAAAGATAAAAAACTTGTATGTATGAAGTGCGGAAGCGTCTACCACAGAACTCATGAGAGTAGCAAATGTGATAAATGCGGAAGTCAATTATATTGGAATTAGTATTATATTAAATTAAGGATATTTATATGATAGCAGAAATATTAGAATTAAATTTATTAAAAAATCTAATTGAAAACAGACAAGAAATATACGAAAGATTAGCGCCGAGAGTAAATATAGTTGATATTTTAGGCTATAAAGATTTAGAAGTTTCAAATAGCAAATTACTATATTATATTTTTAGCGCTTATTTCAAATATTACGATAAAGAAATAAATTTTGCAAAAGATTTTTCTTTGTATATCGTTGGCAATGAATATAAATATAAAATTAAAGATGCAAAATTTGAAAATGTATATAGAGAATTCCAAACTAAAGACGGTAGAAGAATAGATATATTAATCGTATTCGATAAATTTGAAATAATAATTGAAAATAAAATAAATGCGAGCGACCAAGAAAATCAATTATTAGATTATTATAACGATAGATATAACGGAGAAAAAGATATATTTTTAGTTTATTTAACAAGAGGCGGTTATGAAGCGTCCGAATATAGCATCGAAAAAGAAACAAGAGAAAAACTAAAAGATAAAATATATTATTTATCTCATGGCGATATAGCAAAATGGATTGAAAACGATATTTTAAATAAATACGAGTTTTTGAAATTCGATAAAAAATATCAATCTATTTATTCGGCTTTAATTCAAATAAGAGATAATGAAAAAATTATAACTAATCCAAACGAGGAGAACAACATGGAAAAAGAAGAGATTAAAAATTTCTTTGAAAAACATAATTATTTTAAAACATTATTAAATAATAACGAACCAATAAAAGATAGCTTTAATAAATTAAATAAATTTTATGAGTTGTTAGAAAACGCTCAAAAAGTAATTTTAGATAAAAAAGTTGCGCTTGTTTCGGACGATATAAATTATTCGTTGAAAGTAAGCGACTTTATAAAAAGCTTTCAAACTAATAAAGGCGGAGATTATATGAAAGGAGCTATTTTTTATGATAAAGAAATTATTGAGAATATGTTTTATAACGGCAATCATTCTTCGCAAAATATATTTATTCCTATAATCGAAAATTGGGGACTTTCTATAGTATTAGACCAAATTATTGATTATCATTTATGCATAAGCGTGTATTCTATTAACAACGATATTATAAATAAGTTAAGAGAAGAACCGCTTAAAAATGAAATTGGCAATATACTTAATAAAGGCAGCGATAAATACGAAGAAGATGCGGATAAATATTATATTTACTCTCGATTTGTAGATATTGAAAAAGATAAACCCGAAGAAATAGGACAGAAAATAATTGATTTATATAATTTATTAAAAGAAAAAATAACTCAATAAAATTTTAAATTAAAAAATAACAAGGAGACTAATATGGGTGGTATGATTATTTTCATTATAGTTGTAATAACTATTCTTTATTTTATTACAAAAGGTATGGGTTCTAAAAATTCTGAAAACCCCAATGATAACTATGTCGTAGGTTTAGCTAGCGAGGAGTATATTAACTTTAGGAAAGAGTTTAATAAATTGGTTAAGGAGTTTGGTAACTTGAGTAAAGAGGAGCAAAGAAATAGATTAGTAAATCATATAAATAATGAACACTATAAGTATTCTGGTACTAATGTTGTTGATTCTCAACGTAGAGCTATAGATATAGATTACCTAATAATTACAAATTTAAAAATGGGAAAAGATATAGATGTCGCTAAACAAGTATTATTAGAATTAGAAGTTGAATCTTGTAAAGAATGCGGAATTAATACTGAAATTGTGTATTTAGAAAGAAAAATTAAAGAATACCAAGAGAAAGGAGAAACAGAGATTGCCAATATATATAAAGAAATGTTATTGCATTTTCAAGAGCTAAAACTCAAATTAGAAAAAGAAAGGAAGCGTATCCTTAATGAAACTGCTGATGAAGTAGAATATAATATAGAAAATAATCGTTTTATAGAAACTAATATGCAGCTTATGGCAGAAGAAGGTTGTTTTGAAATTTTTGATAATATAGAACATTATGAATATAGAACAAGATATGGGGCAACAAATTATGAAAAGTTTGGCGAAGGGAAACTATATATAACCAATCAAAGATTGCATCTTATAACGGATATTAATTCTTACCATTTAATATGGATTAATAATATTATAGATGTAGATTGGTATCATCGTAGAGATGAATATTTGCAATATAAGTATCAATTAAAAATAACAAGAGATGGAAATGCAATTTTTTTAGAAAGTTATGACGAAGTGGATATTTTTAAAATGTATTGTTATATTAAAACTATAATGAAAAATAAATAATCCCTTTATTTTTGAAAAAGTCGAAGAGTGAATAAATTTAGAAAATATTTAGTTAATTAAATTAAAAAGGCGAGGATAAAACCTCGTCTTTTTATTTTTAATATTTCCTATTTCTTAAAAAGTTCGCTATGTGAACCTAAATCAACGCAGGTTAAAATTAAAATATCTTCTTTCCTTTTATAAATCAAAAGTAAATCTAGTTTTATATGGCATTCTCTATAATCTTTATAATTTCCGCTTAAATTATGGTCGTTATATTTGGCGTCCAATTTTTCATCGTTGGCAAGTTTCATGATTATTTCCTGCAGTAATTCGGACAAATCGCGATTATGTTTAATCTTCTTAGTAAGCCCGTTTGAAAGCTTTTGAGAATTTAATTTTATATTTAATCATTTATTCAAATCTTCAAACATTTCTTCAACGCTTTTATAACTTTTATATCTTTCTGGATGTTTTTTCATTTCTTCAACTTCTTTCATGGCTTCCAAAAGTTCATCGCTCGGTTCTTTTTGAATTTTCATTTTTGCATCCGTGAGTTTGACTATATTTTTTATCGCTATGCACAAATTTTTATCGACGTTTTCAATTACTAATATCATATTGTCTCCTTATCTCAAGGTTTTAATATTTTATTATAAGTTTAAACAAATTCAATATTAAATAAAAAATTTACTTGGTTAATCTTAAAAAATTGTCATTGCGAGGCTATACCGAAGCAATCCAAAATAATAAAATTATTAAATAAAAAAAGCTACCGAGTTAATTAAACCCGATAACTTTTTTATTACTTAATATTTTATAAATCAATTTCTATAAGGCGAAATATCCCTTAATCTCGAAACTATTTTTTCCAAAGCGTCCGTAGTATAATTTATCTCTTCCATAGTGTTATCTAAAGAAAGAGAAAACCTTGTTGAACTATGAGCGTATTCAAAAGGAA
>CAKVCG010000141.1 GCA_934725525.1 uncultured Brachyspira sp.
TCTTCAAATATATTTATAAATTCTTTTCCGATTATTTTTCTTTTTCTTTCGGGATTTTTAACTCCTTTTAATTTATTCAAAAATCTTTTAGAGCCGTCTTTATAAATCAAATCTATTTTAAAATTATCTCTAAAAACTTCTATTACTTTTTTCTCTTCGTTCTTTCTCAAAAGTCCCGTATTTACGAAAATGCATTTTAATTGTTTGCCAATCGCTTTTTCAATTAAAACCGCCGCAACTGAAGAATCGACTCCGCCCGAAAGTCCTAATATAACATTTTTATCTTTAACAATTTCTTTTATATTTTTTATTTCGTATTCTATAAAAGAATTCATATTCCAATTTTTTTTGCATTTGCAAATATCGAATATAAAATTTTTTATTATTTTAATTCCATTTTTAGTATGAGCGACTTCGGGATGGAATTGAATACCGTAAATATTTTTTTCTTTATTTTCTATCGCGCAATAATTTGTATTTGAAGTTTTAGCCGTAAGATTAAATCCTTTAGGAATAGATTTTATGCTGTCGCCATGACTCATCCAAACTATATTATTTTTTTCAAAAGATTTAAAAATCCTATCGTTTTTCATTATTTTTATTTCGGCGTTTCCGTATTCTCTTTTTTTTGCTTTTTCTACTTTTCCTCCCAAAGAATGAACTATTAATTGCATTCCGTAGCATATTCCCAAAATTGGAATTCCGATTTCAAATAATTCTTTATTTATTTTAGGCGCGTCTTTTTCGTAAACGCTCGAAGGCCCGCCCGAAAGAATTATTCCTTTTGCGTTAAATTTTTTTATAAAATCCATCGAAACATTGAAAGGATGAATTTCAGAATATACTTTATTCTCTCTTATTCTTCGCGCTATTAATTGCGTGAATTGAGAGCCAAAGTCGAGTATTAAAATTTTGTCTATATTTTTGAGATTATTCATAATTCCTCTAATATTTTAGATTTTTATTCTTAAATTTACGATACTTTTTATTTATGTTTTAAGAAAGCAATTTAAATATTTCTCAAATCTTTTGCGGCGTCTTCGGGATTTATCGAATTAATATAAACTCCGCTTCCAAGTTCGTATCCAGCCAATTTGCTCATTTTAGGAATTATATCCAAAAACCAATGATTTGAAGAAGAATAATTTTCTTTTTGTTTCAATGTCGGCGATAAAGTATGCAAAACATAATTGAAACTTATCTCGCCCAAAAGTTTATTTATCCTGCAAAATATATCTTTCACTATATCGGCAAAATCTCGATTATAATTTGAAGAATCGATTATGCTGTCGAAATGTTTTTTTGGCAAAATATATATTTGATAAGGAAATCTCGAAGCGAAAGGCGAAATAGCGATAAATTCGTTATTTTCGCAAATTACTCTTTCGTGCAGTTTCTTTTCTTCGTCTATTATATCGCAATATACGCATCTGTTTTTTTCGTTATGATATTCCAAAGCGCCTTTTATCTCGTCAAACATTTGAATCGGAATAAAAGGAGTCGTTATCATTTGTGAGTGTGAATGATACAAACTTGCTCCAGCTTCTCTTCCGAAATTTTTAAAATACAAACTATATTGCATATCGTTTTCTCTATATAATTCTTTTAATCTTAAAATAACCGCGTCAAAAATTTTTAGCAAATCTTCGCTTTTTGCGTTATAAAAATTAAAATTATGATTCGGGTTTTCGATAATAACATCATGAAAACCTTTTGAGCTTGAAGCGTTAAACAAATTCGTAGTATTCGGAAGTTCGCCCGCTTTAGTTTCGGCGATTATCGGATATTTATTCGGCACGATTCTAACGGCCCATTCGGAGTTATTGTAGAATAAGCTAACGGAAGCGTCTGGAGTTATATTTTCATGCCCTTTGCAAAAAGGACAATTCAATCCGGAATTTAAAATTCTCTCGTCATCTTTAGTAGAGATATAATCGCTTGGTCTTCCCGTTCTGTCGGAAGCTATAATTACAGATTGTTTAGTCACTGGGTCTTTTCGTATATGAGGCATAAAAAATTTTAACCTATGAGTCGCTTTATTTTATCTTTAATTTCCGTCAAATTGCCCGATTTTAATATATATCCGTCCGCATTCCATACGGAGAATTCATGTCTATAATTGTTATAAGCTGTGCATATTATTATAGGCAAATCTCTGTGATTTTCTCTCACTTTAGCCAAAAAATCTAATCCGTCCATTTTAGGCATTTTTATATCTAATGTTACCAAATCTATTTGAGGCGTTCCTCTATTAAGCATCTCCAAAGCTTCTTCTCCGCTGTCGGTAGATACCACATTATATCCTTCGTCTTTAAATTCTTCTTCAAACAAATTTCTTATACTCTTCTCATCATCCAACACTAATATTGTTTTTTTAGGCATATAAATGCTCCTTAAAAATATAAAAATATATTTATATTTGCATAATTATATAAATATAAATAAAAAAGTCAAATATAATTTTTTCAAATTTATTTTTAATTTTTTATGGATTTATTAAAACTTGCTAATATAGTTTCTATAAATCCGCTTCTTAATGCTTTTTCTTCCAGTTTTTCCACGCCTTTTATGGTTATTCCAGCGGGCGTGCATACGGCATCTTTAAGCTCTGCGGGATGTTTTTTAGATTCTAAAACCATAGTTCCCACGCTTTTAAAAATTTGAGCCGCCGTTTCTATTGAAGTTTTTCTGTCAATTCCCATTATAACTCCTGCATCGCTCATAGCTTCTATTAAAATATATAAAAATGCTGGCGAACATCCAGCGATAGCCGTATATGAATGAATAAGGTTTTCGTGGATAATTTTTACCATCGCTACTTTACTTAATAAGTCTATTATTTCGTTTTTGATAATTTTATTTTCTTTTTCGACAATCGCTATAAATCCGTTGCAAATTTTAACGGGAGTATTTGGCATGATTCTAATTACTTTTTCGGTTTCAAAAAATTTAATCAAATCGTTATTTGTTATCGAAGCCGCAACGCTTATTATCGTGGTTTCTTTTTTTATATTAGATTTTATCTCTTTTGAAATATTTTCAAACATATAAGGTTTTACGGTTACAAATAAAATATCCGATTCGCCCGCGACTTTTTTATTGTCGTTATAAACTTTGATTCCAATATTTTTTTCAAGCGATTCTTTTTTTTCTTTTGTTTTAACGCTTGCTATTATATTTTTTTTATCAATGCCAGATTTAATAAAACCTTCGATTAAAGCCCCGCCCATAGAACCAGCTCCTATAAATCCAATTTTCATTATAATATCTCCTTGAATTTATTTTTAACTTAAAATTTATTTTTTATCTTCAACTACAAACATAGTAGCCATCATTTTTGCAAGCATATTGTCTTCTTCGCCTTTTAAAATCGCTTCCACAACGATTAATTTTTTCCCTTGACTTATAACTTCTCCGATTCCGAATACTTTTTTTGAAATGACGGGACGCATATAATTAATTTTTAACTCGGATGTTACCAAATGACAATTTGAAGGAATCACAGTGAAAGCTGCAAATCCTCCAGCCGTGTCTAAAATTGCGGCAACCATTCCGCCATGCATATAACCCAAACCTTGCGATAATTCTTTTTTATTTTCGCATGATATTATAGATTTTTTATCTTCTAATTTCTCCAATTTCATTCCCGTTAAATTTTGAAATT
>CAKVCG010000142.1 GCA_934725525.1 uncultured Brachyspira sp.
TTATAATGCGCGCATATATTTTTTACTATAGTCAAACCCAAACCCGTGCCTTGAACTTTTAAATATTTTTCGTTTTTCACTCTAAAAAATCTTTCAAAAATTCTATTCAAATATTTATTTTCAATTCCGCAGCCGTTGTCTTTTACCGTAAATATAGCATTCTCTCCGTTATTTTTCAACGCGATTTTTACATTTCCGCCATCGTCAGTATATTTTATCGCGTTGTCTACAAGATTGTTTACTACTTCCGTTATCTTTTCTTTATTTGCAATAATAATTGCAGGCTCGATTTCCAAATCGATATTTATATTTTTTTTCTGAGCTTTTATTCTATTGCTTTCAAAAACATTAAGAATTATATCTTTTATATCGATTTTTTCGTCAGCGGTTTCCTGCCAATTCGTTTCCATTCTGCTTAAAGTTAGCATATTTAAAACAAGCTCTTTCATTCTCAACGCTTCGGAGTTGATTCTTTTTATAAAATCGGTTTTTTTGTCTTCTTTTTTGTTTTTATTTTTTTCGCTCATATTTATAAGAAGTTCCGAATAGCCCAAAATCGAAGTGAGAGGAGTTTTTAATTCATGCGAAGCGTTTATAAAAAAATCTTGCTTTTCAATTTCAATTTTTCTTATATCGGTAACATCTTCAAATTTTATCAAAGCGGATATATTTTTATTGTTTAATATTGGAATAATATTTATTTCAATATCCATATTTCTTTCTTTTATGTCGAATTTTGAAAATCTATTTAATTTCATCGTATCTTCAATTTTATTAATAACCGATTTATCTTTAATAATTTCGTTTAGATTTTTTATATTGTTGTCGGATATATTAAAAAGTTCTATCGCAAATTGATTGATAAAAAATATATCTTTATTTTTATTGATGGCGACAATTCCTTGAGCGATATTTTCAAGGACATAATTTAATTTTTCTCTTTCGATTTGGTAGCCCGTTATATTGTTATTCAAATCAATCGCAAGTTCGTTAATATCGTATAATATGTCGTTAATATCGTTGAAGCCCGTCAAATTTTTTATATTTTGAGATTTACTTCCGTCAATATTATCCAAAGTTTCTTTTATCGAATAAAAAGGAATCATAATATTTCTTGCCATAGAAGGCAAAACCAAAGCCATTATTATAATCACGATTCCTATTACCATAACCGCGGTAAATAAAAAAGTTATCAAATATTTATTAACCGATTCTATCGGCATAGAAATTCTTAATATATAATCTCTATAATCTTCCGCTTTTATTTTTTTTGAAGCGTAAATATAGGGAACTTTTTGACTTATAGAAGTATGAATTGAAAAAACCGCTTTATCTCCAGAACCATGCAAAGCCTTTATGACATCGCTTCTATTCGTGTGATTTGCCATAGGATTTACCAAAATATCCGCCGCCGTGTCCGCTATTACAGTTCCGTTTGTAGCTATAACGCTTATTCTTAATTCTTCTTTATCCGATTGCAAAACGAATTTTCTAAAATCTTCTTCCGTTTTCATGTCGTAAATATCGATTTCGCTTTCAAGCATCTCCATAATATTCACAATCATAAACTGACTATATCTAATATTATTATATTGAACGGTAAAAAGAATTCCTATAAACATTAAAGCGCTTGTAAGTATTAGAAGAAATAGCGATTTGTAAAAAATATTCTTAATCATAACGATTATTCAATTTCTTGATTTTCTTTCATTTCGGTTAATTTATATCCCATTCCGCGAACGGTTATAATATTTTCTTTTTGAAGATTCAATTTTTGTCTTATCGATTTTATATGCATATCTATAGTTCGCGTTTCCATAACATTTTCTTTTCCCCAAACTTCCTCGAACATAGTCTCTCGCGACACGATGCTTTCAGCGTTTTCAATCAAAAGTTTTAACAAATCGAATTCTTTTTGAGTGAGCTGAATTTGATTATTATTTACGAATACGGCTCTTTTTCTTATAATTATTTTTATCTCTCCAAATGTCATCTCTTCCATTTCGATTGTAGTATTTTTCTTTCTTAAATTCGCTTTAACTCTCGCTATAAGCTCCAAAACGGAAAAAGGCTTCGGCATATAATCGTCCGCTCCAGCGTTTAATCCCATTACTATATTTATTTCGCTCGATTTTGCCGTAAGCATTATAACTTTTATAGGAAGATAAGAATAATCGGTTCTTATGATTTTTAATATTTCCGTTCCGTCTATATCGGGAAGCATTATGTCGAGCAAAACCAAATTTGGAGTTTGCATTTTCAAAGCTTCAAGCATGTCGCTTCCGTTTGAAAAGCATTTTATATTGAATCCCGCTTCTTCCAAAGTATATTTTATAAGGTCGCTGATATTAATATCGTCTTCAACGGAATAAATAAGTTCTTTTTCCATAATTCTACCGTAATATTTTATTCGTTATTTTTTAATTGTTTTCAATTATAAATTAATTTTGATTAAATACAACCGCGTTATTTTTGCTGATTTTCTTTACTTGAAGAATCCAAACCAGAAATACTATATCTCATTTCCGTATCAGCCATTATATTTTTCATATTATAATAATCCAAAACTCCGATATTTCCTTTTTTCAACGCGTCCGCGATAGCCAAAGGAAGTTGAGATTCGGCTTCGACTACTTTAGCTTTCATTTCTTCGACTTGAGCCTTCATTTCCTGTTCTCTCGCTATAGCCATAACTCTTCGCTCTTCCGCTTTAGCTTGCGCTATTTTTTTATCCGCTTCCGCTTGGTCGATTTGCAAAACCGCTCCGATATTGTTTCCCACATCGACATCGGCAATATCAATAGACAAAATTTCAAAAGCCGTTCCAGAATCCAAACCCTTTGCCAAAACCGTTTGAGAGATTCTATCGGGATTTTCCAAAACTTCTTTATGAGATGCCGAACTTCCTATTGTAGTGACTATTCCTTCTCCGACTCTCGCTATTATTGTCTCTTCTCCAGCTCCTCCGACAAGTCTGTTAATATTCGTTCTAACAGTCACTCTTGCCGTAGCTTTCACTTGAATTCCGTCTTTCGCAACCGCGGCAATTAAAGGCGTGGCTATAACTCTTGGAGATACAGAAGTTCTAATCGCGTCAACCAAATCGCGCCCCGCCAAATCTATAGCGCATGCCCTTTCAAATGATAAATTCAAAGAGGCTTTATCCGCCGCAATCAAAGCGTCCGACACAGCGGTTGGATTTCCTCCAGCCAAATAATGCGCCTCGAGTTCGTTACTTCCTATTTTTAATCCCGCTTTCCATAATTTAATCTGATTCAAAACTATTAAAGAAGGATTTACTCTCCTTAATCGCATAGTAAGTAAAGTTATTATGCTTATTCTTACGCCCGAAAATAAAGCCGTCACCCAAAGTCCGATTGGGAAAAAACGCAAGAAAATTAGCAGAATAATCAATATAATAACTATTCCTATAAACATTGGAATCATACTGAATCCTCCTAAAGATAAAATATCATACATAATAAAATCTCCTTTTCTTTAATTTAATATTTAATAAATTATATTGTTAATTATGCACATAAGTTCCTATATTCTCTCCCGAAATCGCTTTTGTGATATTTCCCATTTTATTCATATTAAAAACTCTTATAGGCATATCGTTATCATTAGCCAT
>CAKVCG010000143.1 GCA_934725525.1 uncultured Brachyspira sp.
TATTGTCTCGTTTTATATTTTTGTTTTTTTGTAGCTTTAACTTTAAGCGCTAATCTAGCCATTATTTATTCTCCTGATTTTTAGGTGCGGCGCGAAAAGGCAATCCCACTCTTTCAAGTAAAGCTCTCGCCATTTCATCGTTATCCGCGGTAGTTACTATAGTTATATTCAAACCTTTTACGGCATCCGTTTTATCAAAACTTATTTCTGGAAATATAATATGCTCTTTTATACCCAGATTATAATTACCGTTTCCGTCAAATCCTCTTCTTGGAATTCCTTGAAAGTCTCTAACTCGAGGCAACGCTATAAATATGAGTCTTTCCAGGAAATCATACATTCTCTCGCCTCTTAAAGTTACTCTGCATCCAATCGGCATTCCCTGTCTCAATTTGAAATTCGCAATGGACTTTTTAGCTCTAGTAATAATCGCTCTCTGCCCCGCTATTTGAGTAAGTTCTTCGACTGCCGAATCGACATATTTTTTATCGGATACAGCCATTTTTACTCCCATATTGACAATTATCTTTTCTATTTTAGGAACCGCCATAATAGAGCTAAGATTCATATCTTTTAACATAGACTGTTTAATTTCTTTTTCGTATCTATCTTTTAATACTGACATAATTATTACCTCTATTTATCGAGAACCTCTCCCGATTTTTTGGAATATCTTTTTAATTTTCCGTCTACATTTTTCATACCTATTCTTGAAGCTTTTCCCGATTTATCGACTACCATTACATTTGATATATGTATGGAAGCTTCTCTTTCCACTATACCGCCTTTTTGATTTTCTTGGGATTTAGGCATTGTTTTTTTTATCATATTTATGTCCTTCACAAAAACTCTGCCCGCTCCTCTATCAATAGACAACACTTCGCCTCTTTTTCCGCTATTTTCTCCAGCAATCACTTCTACCGTATCGCCTTTTTTAACTTTATATTTCGTATTACTCAAATCTAATTTCTTTTTCATTATATTCCTCTTTTATATTACTTCTGGAGCAAGCGATACTATTTTCATAAAGCCTTTGTCTCTGAGTTCTCTAGCTACGGGACCGAATATGCGTTTGCCTCTTGGTTCTTTTTTATCGTCCACTATAACCGCAGCATTTTCGTCAAATCGTATATAAGAACCGTCATTTCGTCTAACTTCTTTTTTTACTCTAACTATAACGGCTTTTACCACTTTTCCTTTTTCTATAGAACAAGTCGGTATAATATCTGTAACGGAACAAACTATTATATCTCCCAAAGTGGCGTATCTGCGTCTGCTTCCGCCCAAAACTTTAATACATTTTAATTTCTTTACGCCGGTATTATCGGCTACATTAAGAGTTGTCGGCGTTTGTATCATCTTACTCTCCTTCTACCGTTTGCGCAATACTCGTTTCTGGAGCATACTTTTCTCTTTTTAGAACGCTTTCCACTTCGCTATCCATAGAATCTTTTTCCACGCGTTCGGCTTTCTTTAGTATCTTCATTAATCTAAATTTCTTATCTTTGCTTATAGGACGGCATTCTATAACTCTAACCAAATCTCCTTCGGCGCATTCGTTATGTTCATCATGAGCTTTATATCTCTTATTCTTGCTTATCGTTTTGCCGTAAAGAGGATGCTTCTGTCTTATTTCTACTTTTATAACGACAGTTTTATCCATTTTATCAGAAACTACTATTCCTTCAAGCACTCTTTTATATTTTTTCGCTTTGCTTTCCACAGTAAATACCTCGCCTATTTTTTAATACCAAGTTCATATTGACGAATAAAAGTTTTAACTTTAGCTATATCTTTACGAGCCTTTTTAAGTTGATGAGTCTGTCTCGCGTCTCCCACAACTTTTTCAAATCTATGTTCTTGATATTCCTTCTCTAATTTTAAAAGTTCGCTTTTAAGTTCTTCCAAACCCAAAGACTTATACTCTTTATTTTTAGCCATTATATAGCCTCCCTCTTAATAAACTTCGTCTTAATAGGAAGTTTGAATCCCGCCAATCTAAAAGCCGATTGAGCCAATTCTTCGGGAACGCCCGCTATTTCAAATATAACTTTTCCAGGTTTTACAACGGCTACCCAATATTCCACATTACCTTTACCTTTACCCATTCTCGTTTCGGCGGGTTTTTTCGTATAAGGCTTATCTGGAAACACTTTTATCCACATTTTGCCGACTCTTTTTACATGCCTTGAAATCGCTATACGAGCAGCCTCAATTTGCCTATCCGTAAGCCAAACGGGTTCTAAAGCCATTAAACCGTAATCTCCAAAAGTCAAATTACTTCCTCTTTTAGAGTTTCCTTTCATTCTGCCTCTATGCTGTTTACGATATTTTGTCCTTGAAGGTTGTAACATTATCTATCTCCTTTAGCGCCGATAACTTCGCCCGCGTCATCCTGCCTCTGTTCTTTTTTATCAAGAATCTCGCCTTTATATATCCATACTTTTACTCCGATTATGCCGAAAGTTGTGGAAGCTTCAGCCGTTCCATAATCTATATTCGCTCTTAAAGTATGCAAAGGCACAGAACCATTTTTATACTGCTCGGTTCTCGCTATATCCGCTCCCGCCAAACGACCCGAACACATAACTTTAATGCCTTTAGCTCCTTTTTTCATTGCTTGAGTTATAACGCTTTTCATAGCTCTTCTGAAAGCCACGCGCATTTCAAGTTGACGAGCCACATTTTGAGCTGCTAAAGTGGCATCCAACTCGGCTTCTTTAATTTCTTTTATAGAAACTTGAACGGGCTTTTTTACCATTTTCTGTATAACATTTTTAACTATTTCGACTCTCTGCCCTTTAGGTCCTATAACTATTCCCGCTCTTGCCGTAGCGATGAATACATTTATTCTATCGGGAAATCTAACTATTTCCACATTCGATATTGCGGGGTCGAAAGCGTCTTTTTTACCGCCAATTTTTTTATGCTCTTCTTTTAAAGTTTTATAATAATAGTTCGTTATATATCGTCTGATAGACAAATCTTCATGCAAACTATCCGCATAACTTCTATTGTCTTCAAACCATCTGCTTGACCAAGTTTTATTTATTCCAAGTCTTAAACCTATAGGACTAACCTTTTGACCCATTTTATACCTCCGCCGTTTTTGGGCTTTCTTCTTTTTTAGCCACAGCTTTTATTTTTTTCTTTTCAGGTTTCTTATCATCGCTCAATATTACCGTAATATGAGAAAGTCTCTTTAATATTGGGTCGGCGCTTCCTCTACTCGCCGCTCGTATCCGTTTCAACATTGCAGCTTTATCGACAAAAGCGTTTTTAACCCATAAAGTATCAGGGTTAATATTCCTCGATTGAAATATTGCATTTGCTATTCCGCTTTTTATTGCCTTTCTCAAAACAACCGAAGACATTTGAGGCATAACCGCCAAATTAGCTATCGCATGATTAACATATTCTCCTTTAATAAAAGGAAGCAATCTTGCAATTTTTCTTCGTCCTATACGCAAATAACGAACTCTTACTTTATAATCCATAATCTAAAATCCTTATTTTTTACCTACTTTAGCGGCGCCAGCATGAGAGCGAAATGTTCTAGTAGGAGCAAATTCGCCCAATTTATGCCCAATCATATTTTCTTGTATATAAACGGCAACAAAAGT
>CAKVCG010000144.1 GCA_934725525.1 uncultured Brachyspira sp.
AATAAGCCCGCTCGACTTGCATGCTTAAGACGCATCGCCAACGTTCGCTCTGAGCCAGAATCAAACTCTCCATACTCGCTTTGATTCTTTATTTTTATCACTCTACCAAGTGATGATTTACTTATGCTAAAGAAATTGTTACAAATTGTAACTTTTGGGTCTTTGAACTAATTAAAGTTCATTTTACACCAGTTGTGTTTGTTTTTCTTAAATTGCTTCTGCTATCCATATTTCAAAGAACTTTTTTCATTGTTTGTGTTGTTGATTATAGCATTATCGAAAAAAAATATCAATACTTTATAAAGAAAATTTTAATCTAAATTTTGATTTTCAAATAAAATTACATATAAAATAATACATATAATACATTTTAACCATTTTAAAATTAAAAAAATATATTCAATACAAAATAAATAATTAATATAAGATATTTGACAAAATTTTTAGTCATTGCAAGCTAAAAGCATGGCGATTTATTTTTATCTGGATTGCCACGTCTCTATAAAGGCTCGCACACGCTGTGCGCCTAAAGGCGATGACGGGAAAAATCAATTTGCAAGTCTTAATAACTTTGTAATTCTTAATAACAATGTGGCAGTCGCTTCTGCGTGCCGTTGGCATGCCCATTGTGTTAACAATTTAGAGAAAAGCACGCAAGGGGTAACTACCCCTTGTTATAAGAAGTGGATTGCTTTGGCAAGGCTAAAGCCCACAGAGTGAGCCTCGCAATAACAAATTTTTTTTATTTAACCTATTGATAAAAAATAAAAGTATGCTATTATTATTAAAAATAATTAATAAAAAAGAGGTAAAAATATGTATAGTGTAAATTTCTAAAGCAAAGCGTGAATTGCGCGCTTAACCAACAATTCTCTTTCAAAACATTTCTAATCACATTATTATCATTTCTATTATTATTTTCCATAAGTTGTAAAAAAAATCCTACAGAGCCAGAAAGCGAGGATTTGACTGCAACCATTCCAACGGCTACGGGAGACCCAGCAACGGATTTAACGGACGCTTATTATAAAGGCACTCTTTCCCTTAAATCCTATAATACAAGCGCAACAAGCGGAGTTACCAAAGAAGAATTAGAAAATTCTATTTTAAGTTCAGGTGATATAATAGTTTATTTGAATATTACCAATAATAATTTAAAATGGGTTGAAGAACCTTATTTTGAGGGCTACACTAATGAACAAGCGCAACAGTCATTTGAATCCGCATTAAGAAATAGTGATGCGGTGCAACTATTAAAATCTGGTTCTAAATATTCCGTGAGCGAAGTGGCTGATTATAGTAGTAATGGTGGTTATATAAACAAATTATATAGAGAGTTTACTATCTCTGGCGATAACATATCCATTACATATATAGTTGGATTATCAACGGATAATGTGGGAGATGATGGGGTAAATTATAAATATAGTTATAAAACTACTTATGAGGGAACTTTAACCAAATATACTCCCACAACTACAACTTCTGGCGTTTAATAAGTTTTCGTTCGGAATTTCTTAATAATTAAAAGGCATCGCGTTAATCGCGGCGCCTTTTTTATTTGTAAATCTGAATAACCACCTTTTTATTTTAAGAAAGTTAACGAAATCTAAATCAAACGGTTATTTGTATAATATCCTCTTCTTTAGGAGACGAATCTATATTTTCGACTCTCTCCAAATCTCCGCTTTTCTTATTATATACATGAAGTTTATTATAAAGTTTTACTCCCGTTCCCGCCGGTATCAAATGCCCGATAATCACATTTTCTTTGAGTCCGAGCAATTTGTCGACTTTGCCCTTAATTGCGGCGTTAGTCAAAACTTTCGTGGTCTCTTGGAAAGACGCCGAAGATATAAAACTTTCCGTATTGAGAGCGGATTTCGTAAGCCCTAAAAGAACTGGCTTACCGCTTGCAGGAGAGCCTCCCGCTTCTTCATATCTTTTATTTTCTTCTTCAAATTCATATTTGTCGACATACTGCCCTACTATATATTTTGTGTCGCCAGGGTCGGTAATTTCGAGTCTTCTTAACATCTGCCTAATTATAAGAGCGAAATGTTTATCGTTAATTCCAACGCCCTGCTGTTTATAAACTCCTTGAATCTCCTCGAGCAAATAAGTTTGAAGAGCCAAATCTCCTTTAGTTTCCAAAATATCATGAGGATTTATTTTACCCGCGCATAATTGAGCGCCTGTTTCCACATGGTCTCCGTTTCTAACCAAAAGCATTTTTCCATGCGGCACTAAATGTTTCGTTTCGTCAAATTCGTTTATTATCTTAACTACTTTTTTGCCTTTATGAGAACCGCCGATTTCAACTTCTCCGTCAATTCCCGCTATGATTGCGGCATCTTTAGGTTTTTGAGCCTCGAGTAATTCGGTAACTCTTGGAAGTCCTCCCGTAATATCCCTACTCTTTTGTTGAACTCTCGTTATTTTCGCTATAACCTCTCCCGCTTCCACTTTAGCGTTATTATCGACCATAAGTTGAGCGCCGTTTGGAATATCCGTTTCAAAAGTGTCCCCAGAGCTTACTATAAGTATTTTAGGTTGCATTTTTTCATCTTTGAATTCTTGTATTATATGAGTTTTATTTCCCGTCTGTTCGTCTATTTCTTCTACCATTGTTCTACCCAAAATAATATCTTGATACCTCACTACTCCGCCTTTTTCGGCAATTATAGGTTCATTATAAGCGTCAAAACTTGCTAAAATAGTATTTGCCTCTATAAATACATGCTCGTCAACTTTATATTCGCTTCCCACTTTGATACTTAAACTATGTTCCATTCCCGTTATCATTATATATTTATTATCGTCCGCTATTTTGAATGTCCCGTTATAAGTGGACTTTATCTCTTCGCCTCTTTTCGTAGAGGCTATCGCGTCTCCTATAAGAACTTTAGAATTATTTTCAAATAATATGTCTTGTATATTATTCTTTTCCCATTTATCCAATACTCTTCTTATTTTTAAATCGCCTTTTCTTGCCGTAATTTTTACTCCGTTTGGCTGCAAAACATAACCCGATAATTGCTCTATATATATAGGATAATTTACTTTAACCTCGTTCTCTTCAACCGACTGCGTAGCTACTCCTCCAATATGGAATGTTCTCATTGTAAGCTGAGTTCCGGGCTGTCCTATACTTTGAGCGGCTACTACTCCGACCGCTTCGCCTATAGCCGCAAGGTTATTTGTGGATAAGCTTCTTCCATAGCATTTTTGACAGACTCCCATTCTACTTTCGCAAGTTAGAGGATGTCTTATATTTATTTTTTCTATTCCCGCTTTTTCTATTATATCGCCAATCTCTTCGGTAATTTCCGTATTTGCGGGACATATAAGCTCTTTTGTAATAGGATGATAAACATGTTCGTTGCTAAAAAATCCTACTACTCTGTTTTTCAATGGGTCTATAATTTCGTCTCCAGATTTTATCGCTTCAACCACTATACCTTTAACCGTTCCGCAATCTGGCTCTGAAACGACAACTCCGATAGCGACATCTACTAATTTTCTCGTCAAATATCCCGCGCT
>CAKVCG010000145.1 GCA_934725525.1 uncultured Brachyspira sp.
CCGAAAGTTCCCGAAATCTGAATTAAAACATTAGCGTCAGGCAAATCAACCGCTAAATTGGCGACTTTGCTCACTATAAGCGTATGTATTTCGCCCGATTTGAATTTTTTATAAATAATATCTCTTTCGCTTTGAGGAGTTTTTCCCGTTATTATCGGACATTCCATCCTTTTTTGCATTTCGTCAAGCTGCGACAAATACTGCCCAATAATCAATATATTTTTTCCTCTCGCTTTTTCAATTATTTTTTTTACCATATCGTATTTTAAAATATTTTCGCTCGCAATTCTGAATTTTATTCTATCGGTTGAAACTACATAATCGTCTCTTTGACTTTCGTCCAACGGAATTCTTATATCGTAGCAATAGGCTTCGGCGATAAATTTTTTTTCTTCGAGTTCTCGCCAAGGCATATCGAATTTTTTTGGTCCGATTAAACAAAACACATCTTTTTCAAGTCCGTCTTCTCTAATAAGAGTGGCGGTGAGTCCGAGTCGTCTCATGCTCTGAATTTCGCTTGTAAGTTTTATTATCGGAGCGGGAAGCAAATGAACTTCGTCATAAATTACGAGTCCCCAATTTTGACGAAAAAATACTTCAAAATGCTTAAAAGGAGCTTCTTTATTTTTTCTATAAGTCAATATTTTATAAGTCGCGATGGTTATAGGTTTTATTTCTTTATTTAATCCGTTATATTCTCCTATATCTTCGGACGGAATATCGGTTTTATCGAGTATTTCTTCTCTCCATTGTCTGCAAGCCGTCACTCCCGTCACTATAATTAGAGTTTTGCTCTGTATTCTATGCATAATATCCAAGCCTACTATAGTTTTTCCCGTTCCGCATGGCAAAGCGATTACTCCAGCGCCTCCTTCTGGTTTTCCGTTCGCGTAAAAAGCGTCCGCCGAATTTTTTTGATAATCTCTTAAAATAAAATATTCTCCGTTCGAAGATAATTTTTCTCTCAAATTAAAACGATATTTTTCTCCCGTTTTATAGCCCGCCAAATCTTCGACTGGATAGCCGATATTTATTAAAGCGAGTTTTATATGTCCTCTGTAAATAGGCTCGATTTCAATTTTATTCGAGTCGACTTTTTCTTTTATATATTTCAAAACGGGTTTATAACGGGATATTTCTTCTATAATATCTTCGTCTTCGCTTATCAAATAATATTTTTCGTTTTCTTTTATTATTTTTACTTTTCCGTATTTTTCTATGCTTGTTTCAATTTGTTTGATTATATTTTTCGGTATTTCGTATGAAGCATATTTTTTTAGAAAACTTATAATAGATTCGGCGCTATAATTCAAACTTGCAGCGTTCCATAAAGACACTAAAGTTATTCTGTAAGTGTGTATATATTCGGGACTTTTAAGGAGTTCGGCAAAAACGAGCATGAAATTTCTTATTTCCTCAAAATCTTTCGCGCCGACATCCAAAAGAATTGTGCCGTCTCCTTGAACTATTAGAGGAGCGTCTTTATTCAAATTTTATTTCCTTCAAACAAAATTAAATCTAAAATTTTAATAAACATTATTTTCTATAAGGCTTATCGTTTCCGAAAATATATTTAAATATTGATTATTCGTATTATTATTCATCCAATTTCTTAAAATATTTATCGACTTCGTTTTATCGTTTTGTTTTCTGTAAACATCCGACAAAGTCAAAGTAGCCTGCGGATTCAAATAACTATTCGGATAAGCTCTGATAAAATTTTCCAAAGTATTAGCCGCTTCGGTATAATTAGTCGATTCGATTTGAGAGTTTGCTAAATTATAAATCGCGCTTTCCTGCAAATAAAAACCTCTGCTATCGGCGACTTCCCTAAAATATTTTGAAGATTCGCTAAAATTTCCTATATCGTAATAAATCGAACCTAAAGAATAAGCCGCTCTCAATTTCAAAGTTTTTCCTTTCGCTTCTCTGTAAACTTTTTGAAATCTTGTCGTTATTTCGATTATAACATTCGGTTCGCTCAATCTCTCCTGCGGAATTTGACTATATAAAGCGAATGCGGATTCAAATTCTGCGTTAATCGTTTTATCCTGATTTTCGATATTCATATTATAAATTAAAATTCCCGCGACTATAACGATAATCAGAACGGCCGCGGATATAATTATCATTCTGTTATTATAAATGTAAGTAAATATTAATTCCGCGTTTTTTTGAAATTTTGAAATATTGTCGGACATAAAATCCCCCGATTTATTAATTATTAAATTAAAAAAATTTAATAATTAACATTATTTTTTTAATGTTTAATATTTAATTATATTTAATTAATTGAAAAAAATCAAGTATTTTGTCATAAAGCTTTATGCAAGTTTTAAAATCATAAGCGATTTATTACATAAAAACCTATTTAATAAATAAAATTAAATAATATAATTCCGATAATATAGTTAATATTCTATGCCGCTTTCTTATTGGTATATTCAATCATTGCAAGAATTCTTGTCTTGTCTTGTCTTGTCTTGTCTTGTCTTGTCTTGTCTTGTCTTGTCGCTATTATATATTTAGAATAATTTAAAACTTCTTCCCATTCTTCTTTATTCACTTGTTCGGCTGGCAATATTTGTTTTCCTTGCGTGCCATAACAATAATAACATGCTTCAACGGGAGGTTTTTCTTCGGCGAATTTCAAAAATTTACTCGGATTAAAATTATCTCTAATATAAATTCCGCATTTATCGGAAAATTCAAAATTTTGAACTATATGCGCTATTGTCGCTCTCGAACATATAGAAACAAAACCATTTTCTAAAGTTAAACATACTTTTGCAAAAATGCAATTATTATACGAATTCATCATTTCTTCATAACTTAATCTTTCCATATTAACATCTCCGCAATATGACCACATATAATCTCCCGAAGCAAACTTATGATAAAAGAAAGGTATTTGCAATTCTTCCAATCTATTTTTAAGTTTAGTCGCCGTATTATCGTTAATCTTTCCATAACTGGATATTCTAATATGTATCTTTTTGCTATCTTTTATTTTTTTAAGAATATTATCTTTCGGTATTATAACGCCGTTCGTGGCAAGCCGAACGGTTTTTATTCTTTTGTTTTTAATAATATAATTTAATATTTTTTCATATTCTGGATGAACAAAAAATTCTCCTCCTTGTAATTGTAGTTGCCATATATTCATGTGTTTAGTTATAGCTTTCAAATCGTTAATTAATTCGTTTGCTTTATAATACGGTATTATTTGACTTAAATACGGCGAAAAATTAGCGCAATTTTTACATTTCAAATTGCATTTTTGATTGGTTATAAAAACTAAATTCGGCAAAGTCGGGATATTAATTTTAGAATTCATATAATTCCTAAAACTATCTCTCCATTTTCTAATCGGTATCCACCAAGCTATATTGTTTATAATTTTTTTATTCATTGTTTTTTATCCTTAAAATTAAATATTATCTCTTGCCTTTATAAGTATCTCGTTAATCAAAGTCGAACTTGTGCCTTTTGTATATGGAAAATAAATTACTCTCACATTAACCT
>CAKVCG010000146.1 GCA_934725525.1 uncultured Brachyspira sp.
AGGATAGCCAAATATTGTGTCTACTCCTTGCTCTATTAAAACTTCCATAATTATTTCAGAACCGTTTAATTTCATTTATAATAAACTCCTTAATTATACATTACATTTTAATTTATTATATTTTTTATACAATAAAATGAATTTAAATTTTATGTTATAGGTTATTTTTAGATTTACAGGATATTAATTAGAATAGACAAGACAGGATTGAAAATATTTTTGTTATTATGTTTTTTATATTTTTTAGAGTAATTAAACGAATAAGAATAACTTATTTCGTTTGATGCATGAAACTTGTTCATTTTTCTTCTCCTATTAATTTATTTTTTATTTAATTGTTTAATTAATTTAATTTAAGAAAAATTATAACATATTATAAAATTTATAGCAAACATTTTTTATAAAAATTTTTTATTTATTTTGGATTGCTTCGGCATTTTTAATGTCTAGCAATGACTAATTTTTTAATTAATTTTGCAACATTATTTTTATTAAAAAAATTATAATTAACATAATACTAATTCCGAAAATAATACAAAATAATTTTAAAAGGTAAACGACAATGAAAACATTAACTTTAATTTTATTATTTTTATCAATTAGCTTAAATATTTTTGCAATCAGCAGAGAGGAAGAAAAATTTTTGAATGCAGCCGAAAAAGGAGATATAGAAGAAATTAAATCTATATTAGAAAAAAATAGAAATTTGAATATCAACACAAAAGACAAAAACAATAATACGGCTTTAATATTTTCTTCCGCTTTCGGACATAGCGATATTGTCGAGTTGCTTATAGAAAACGGAGCGAATATAGAATTCAAAAATAAGATGGGAGGAAACGCTTTAATACTTTCTTCTTACGAAAATAATTACGATATAGCAAAATCGCTTATAGACAAAGGAGCCGACATCAACACGAGAGATAAAAACGGAAACACCGCTTTAATAATCGCTTTAAATCAAAAGAATCCCGAAACGGCTAAACTGCTTATTGAAAACGGAGCGGATGTTAATGCAAGAGGCGAAAACGACTGTTCTCCTTTAATGCTTCCTTCATATTACGGAGACTGCGAAATCGTTAAATATCTCATAGAAAACGGAGCGGATATTAACGCTAAAGATATAAACGGATGGACTGCGTTAATGTTTGCCTCAAAAAACGGATACGAAAATATTGGAAAAGTTCTCATAAAAAACGGAGCGGATATTAACGCCAAAGATATAAACGGAAACACAGCATTATCGATAGCCAAAGAAGAAGGTTATAGAGATTTTATAAAAATATTAAGAGTAAAAAAGAAAAGAAGATAAAGAACTTTTATTCGTCATTGCGAGATTTATCGAAGCAATCTAAAGATAAGAATATTGTTTTATGTGGATTGCTTTCGCAATGACTAACTTTTTCTATTAAAAATATTTTCTTTCTTGCAATACGCGCATAGAAATTCTTTGAATTTATGAACGGTATCTCTGCTCATTGTATGTTCTATCAAACAGGCTTCTTCGTCAGCTCTTTTTTCTTCCACTCCCAAAATATTCGTAAGAAAATAATAAAATATCGCATGTCTTTCGGCTATATCTTTTCCTATCGCTCTTCCCGATTCGGTAAGTTCTATATCGCCGTAATGTTCATGCTTTATATATCCTAATTTCGAAAGAGTTTTTATAGCCGTATTTACGCTTGCCTTCGAGCGCCCGACCAAATCGGCTATATCGGTTATCCTTATAGCTTCTTTGAAATTTTTTTCCACTTCCAAATTGTAGATACTTTCTAAATAATTTTCCAATATAGGCGTTATTTCCTGTTTCATAGCAAAGATTGTAATATAATAAAGGCAATAAGTCAATATTAAATTATAATGCAAAATATATTTATCAAAAAAATATTTCCAATCGCCAACTTGCACTCATATCGAACAATCCATGAATTCTTTTTTATTTAGGATATTTATATTATTCATAAAACTCCCATAAGCCAATTAATTAAATTTTTATCGTTAGTAATATTTTTTACATTTTCTAATAATTGATTTTTATCTATAGCTCCGTATTCCACTAAATCCAAAATTACATTTTCTAAAACATTTATAAAGTGATTATTTTCTTTTACTTTATAATTATCAAATTCTAACGCCTTGTGATAAATCCATTCTAAATTTGAAGCCAATAATTTAGTTAAATTAATATTGCTTTTCTTCTCTATAAAATTATATAAATCGCAATAAAGAGTATATAAATCAGTAAATTGACTATCCTTTAACGAATACATATTTGTTACGGCTGTTTCTCTATTAGTGATATAAAAATGAAGATTTAATGGCAAATATAACATACTTTTAGAAGATATAAATATCTTAAATGTTAAATCCATATCGTTATAAATGCAGTTCTTCATTCCATTTGCAATATAAAATCCTAAATTTAAAAGAATATCTCTTTTTACTAATTTTGTCCAAGTATAACCACCCAGTAATATTGGACTATTACAAAATAAATTTATTATATCTTCATTATAAAATGTTTGATATGCAATATCATTAAAAAAAGAATTATCATATAATGCATTTCCATCTGCAGTTTTTTGAACTCTAAAAAAATTATAACAAACTATATCTACATTATTTTTTAACATTTCATATACGGTTATTTCATATAAACTTAACGATGCAAAATCGTCCGAATCTATAAATGAAACAGCATATCCCGTAGCAACTTTTAAGCCTTCTATTCTTGATTGAGCTAAACCAAGATTTTTTTCATTTTTAATATATTTTATTCTCTTGTCTTTATTTTTATATTCCAAAATAATTTTTTCATCTTCTTCTAAAGGCGAACAATCGTTAACTATTATAATTTCTATATTCGTTAAAGTTTGATTTATTACACTTTCTAAACAATGCCTTAAATATTTTTCGCCAATATTGTAAACGGGAATTATAACGGACACTAAAGGCATATTTTTTATATTTTCAAAATATAATTTTTTATTTTCCAATAAACTTTGATAATTTAAATTTCTTGAAATTAATAATTCTTTTTTCTGCTCATTAAAGTTATTTTGTATAGTTCCAAATCTATCCCACATAAAAGGATATAAATCGTCAAACCTTCTATGCATATCCGAGTATAAATTATTGATTCTACTGTTAGATTGATTAAGATTATTTTTATATTCATAATAAATATTTCTAATTGAATCTCTCAAACTTTTAATAGGTATCCACCAAACAATAGTATCAATATCAGATTTTGGAGGCTTCTTTTTGAAAGTGATTTTAATAAATAGAATTTTTATTATCACATATTTATCAGTTTCATATTTTTTAAAGAGATTAATCATAATGAAACCTTCCTAAATAGGATAAATCGGAGTAGATAATTCCTTTAGTCTTGTAATGAAAAAACAGCCAAAAATTATAATAATGGCTTGTATTGTATTGTATTGTATTGTATTGTATTGTATTGTATTGT
>CAKVCG010000147.1 GCA_934725525.1 uncultured Brachyspira sp.
CAATGAAATTTATTATAATAATTGAAAAATAAAATATTTAATATATCTTTTTTATATAAAAAAATTAGTCATTGCGAGCCAGAGGCGAAGCAATCCACTTTAAACCCGTTAACATTTCTTAATAACAAGGGGTTCTCCGAAGGAGCGCAGAGCGAACCCCTCGCATGCTTTTCTAATTTTCTGTCATTGCGAACCTTGACAAAGGCGTGGCAATCCAAACTAAACAAAACCGATTAATCTGTAATTTAAATAAATAATCTAAATAAAATTTTATGATATAATTAATTTATTCTATCTTTGATTAACTCAAATAAATTATTTTCATTAGGTTTCATTTTGTATAATTCGATATTTTTATCTTTTATAAAATTCTTAACTAAATTTATATGGTTTATATCCGCATTCATTCCAAAATATATTGCTTTAATAGGTAAATTAATAAAATCATAATCTTCATAAGTAATTATTCTGTATTCTTTTTCGTATTTCCAATTTTTATGTTTCAAATAAAATAAAGATATAAAATTTTTTTCTTCATTATTTAAAATAGGATTTTCAAATATATGATTATAAGGTTTGTAAATTTGTATCTTTTTAGTATAAATTACTTTTTTTAAAATAGTTTTATTATATTCTTTTATTTTACTAATATCATAAGCTATGCATATTCCTTTATGTTCGTTTGAATAGTGACTCCACATAAGAAAATTATCATATTCGCTACTTAAAGAACATATTTTTATTTTATTAATCACATCTTTTATTTCGGGTAATTCCTTTATTTGTAATTTTATAATGGGGTCGGCAGGGTCGTTAAAATAATTAAAATTACTAATTTTTACTTTTTCTTCCGTTATTAAATTTAAAGTATTAATATCTATATTCCTATATTTATATAATGTATATATATTATCATTTTCGATATTGAAATCTATATTTATTATTTTATTCATTAAATCGTCAAAATAATTTTTGAAATTTGAATTTCTATTTAATAAAATATAAATAAAGTTAAATAAGCTAAAAGTATTATTGATATTTAAATTTAAACCTTCATTAAAACAATTATATGCTTCGTCTATGTTTCCGAGTAATCCAATATATAAGGCTTTATGATTATATTCTATAGAATTAAAATCTTTTTCTTTTTTTTCAAAATATTCGTTAATACAATTTAAAGCATTTTTATAATCTTTAATATCATAATAAGCTATGGATTTATTAAAATAAGCTATTATATTTAAATGATTAATAGCTTTATCGTAATATTTTATCGCTTTATCATACATTTTATTATTATGATATAATATCCCTATTGAATTATATAAATTCTCAACATAAAAGTTATATTTAATTGCTTTTTTATAACAAATTAGAGCTTTTTTAAATTCTTTTTTAAAATCAAAATATTTTGCCATTAATTTATATTTAGCTACAATAAACTCTTTTTTGTCAGTATTATCAAAATCATTTTCATTATATAATGATAAAGCGATTTTATAATCTTTGTAGGATTTTTTTATTTTATTTTGAAACGAATATATTATTGCTCTATTCCAATATGAGTCAAAAAATTTATTGTTTAATTCAATAGACAATGTAAAAAATTTTATAGCTTCATTTTTGTTGTCTAATGATGCATAAAATATTCCAATATGAAAGTAGCATAAATAATAATAATCTTTATAGTTTTTATCGTTAAGTAATTTATTTAGTTCTTTTATGCAATATTCATAATTTCTATCAAAATGAACATTGCCCATACGAACTATATAGTTTATATTATTAAGTTTATCATCCATAAATTTATTTTTCTTCAATTATCTTTATTTCCTCCTCATTTAAATCATATAACTTATAAACAATCTCATTTATTTCCTTTTCTTCTTTTTCAGTATCATTCCATTTAGCTTTACTCTTTACAACCGTTAACTTATCTTAATAACAATGTGGCTGTAGCCCATTGTGTGCCAATCTCATTTAGGCATCTATCAACTAAACCCTAAACTCCAACTCATAATTAATAATAAACTCCATCTCCTCCTCCGTCAAACCATAAAGCGGACAAATCAACCTATCAATCTTATCAATAATATGTTTTGATTTTCGTATTTTATAAGTTTTTACGCCATTACTATAATCGTGATTTTTCTCTATATCGGTTTCGTATTCTTTGCCTAACTTTTCTAATTTATTTATAATTTCTTTGCTAAAATTCGGAATAGGAAATATATCAATTTCGTAAATATAACTATGTCTGCCTTCGCTATAAGAATTTCTAAACCAATAAAAAAGCGTAGAAGAAAGAATGGCTACAATTACTTTAGGTTTTGTTGTATTAAAATTTGACTCGGTAGTTGATTTTGTAGTAGAATAACTTGTATATAAATCGTAATATCTTCCGCCCGTGTTTCTATAATAAACTTTTTGTTTTCCGCCCATTAAATCTTTAATCGTTTGTTTTTGAGAATATAATTTTTGCATAATGCTTTTTTCAATCGGCAATCCTATTTTGCAAAATGCTTCAGGTTGAACAAAATCAACGGAATTTACAAAACTCATATTTTTAATAACGCTATCTATTGATTGACTTGAAAGTTTTTTATTTATCTTTGTCGTCAATAAAATTTTTGTTTTCGTATTTGTTTTCATAAAATTTATAATAGAAACTCTTTGGTCGGCATTATAAAAAATCCTCGATGGAGCATTACTATAACTACTAACTTTTACAAATTCGCAATTATCTAAAATCATTTTATGCAATTCAATATTTGATTTGCTACTCGTTATACTAATCGGCACGATAAAATTAAGATTTCCATTTTTATCTAATAAATTAAAACCTTTCTCAATAAATATTTTGTAAGTATCCAAACTGCCTTGATTTGCATATTTATAATTTTCCTTAAAATATTTTTTATCTTCGGCGCTTATTTTCGCGCCATAAGGCGGATTGCCAATAACAATATCAAAAAACTTTGTCCCAAATTGAATCTCGCTATCAAAAAAGTCTGTCGATTTATTTTCAAAAGGATTCCAAGATAAAAATTTTTTCTTATCATCCGAAGTCAAAAAATCGCTCTCGTTTATTATTCTCGATTGAAGGCTATCAAATTTATATTTTATTTTTTTCTTCTTATCCAAACTATCGGCGTTAAAATATTCCTCCGCAATATTCCGCATACTTTTAATAAATCCGTCCATAGTTTCGTCTTTCAATTCTTTTTGTTCTCTTTCTTTATGCTCTAAAGAAATTAAACTATTCGCAGAAATAAAATTAAATTCCAAATTTGGCAAAGCCTTAATTCCCAAATTCTCATGCCCGCTCTCTTTCTCCTCATCGACAATCAAAGATAAAAAAGCCCGAAGCCTGCTAATCTCTATCGCAATCGGTTGTATATCTACTCCATGTATCATTCTCTGAAGCATATCTAATTTATAAGCGTAATTAAATTTATTCGCTTG
>CAKVCG010000148.1 GCA_934725525.1 uncultured Brachyspira sp.
TCGATATTAAAAAATATAGATTTTATTCAAAATATTTTTAAGTATATAAGCCCGATTGGAATTTTTATTTTCGCTTTGTCAATATTTTTGAAAATTAAAAAAGTTCCCGTAATAGCGATAATATTAATTTCCGCTGTTTTGGGAATTGTTTTATACTGAATTTTTAATATGCCTTAATCTTCATTAATCTCCTCAATCCTATAATTCGGTATAACATTTAACATCCTGTATTTTATTAAATATTTTTCAGCGGATTCGAAAACTACTATATCGGGTTTACGCCACTATATTATTTATTCTTAATATATTTTTATCTATATCGTTTGGATTTGATTTTCATTAGCAATATTTAAAGAAAAAATCATTGAATATATTTAAAATCTCGAAGTTTTCTAAACGGTATTAACCGACAATATCGCTTAAATATTTTTTTTAATTTTTTGTTAGGCATAATATTTTATACCTCGCAAAAATAAAAAAATGAAGTGAAAAAGACTTTTTACAAATAAAGGGAAGCTAATAAAAATTTTAAAATATTACTTAAGTCAAATTCCCAATCGGCGCTTTTTTCTCCCAATTTATATCGTTCGACATCGGAGCTGGAAAAGTTTTCCAATTTATATTTTTTTTCGCAACCCAAACTTCTTTCGACTCGAATACTCCGTTTTTTTGCATCCATAAATGAAGCTTGTCATAATAAGATTTTTTATAAGCGTAAGTGTAATAAAGTTTTCCGTTTTCCGAAATATATCCTTCCATAAAAGTCACTTTAACCGAAGGATAGCCCGAAAACACGAGCATAAATTTACTTATATAATCGCTATGGCTATAAACAGCAGCGTTATTTGAAATCGCTTTTATAAAATTCAATTTCTTTTTTCCGTCTATAATAAGCTCGCCGTCTTTTTGAAAAACAAAATTTTTATCGGCGTAAACTTTTTTATATTTTATCAGATTAATCCAATCTTTATCGAAAGAAACCGTTATATTATTCGTAGTGAAAAATAAAACGGCGATAACTAAAAATATAACCGCTATAATAAATATATACTGCATTTATAAATTTTATTTAAACCTAAAATAATTATTAATATAATTCGCCCGCATAATCTCCGCTCGCCCAGTTCACATCTTCGGGTTGTGGCACGGGAAATTTTCTCCAATTAGCGTTCGTATTTGCAACCCATCTGTCGTTAATAAAAACGGCGTTATCTTCTTTCCAAGCGTCCAATTTTTCATCATAACTCGGAACATATTTTGAAAATCTCGTTATTTTAGCGCCTTCAATCGAATATCCTTCTATCATAACTATTCCCAAACTCGGAGCGTTGTCGAAAAATAAACTTATAGGTTTTTGATGCGAATAATAAGCCTGCGACTCCGACCTTGCGCCTAAAAATTTATATTCTTTTATAAGCAAAAAAGGAGACTTGCCCGAAATCAAAACCCAATTTCCGCCGGGAATCGCCTCGTATAAAGCGCCTTGCATATCTATAGTTTTTCGATTTATGCGATTAACCCAATCTTTAGAATATTCGCTCGTTCTCGTAATATTTTGAGCGTTAAGCGAATTGATTGAAAATAAAATAAAAAATAGATATAATAAAATTTTTCTCATGGCGAACTCCGTTTTTCTCATAATTTAAAATATTATTTTTTGTTAAAAGTAAAATATTTATTTATATTATCGTCAATTAACGGCTATTTATTCATAGACAATGATAAATAAAATAAAATTTTAATCAATAAAATCATATCCAAACATTATGCATGCCATTAACTTTCAAATTTATTTCTAAACTTATCTCTCCATTTTCTAATTGGTATCCACAAAGCAAGTTATTGCCCTTTCCTCATTCATTTTTAGTGCAAATATAATTTCAAAGAAATAAAATATTAAATAATTTTTCGTATTATATATTCTAAATAATTTTATCCAGTCCTGATTTTCATTAATTTATATTATTCAAATCCATTTAATTAAATATAGGTTATTTTGTATAAACCTTATATTTTTCAATATTTTAAAATTAATAAAGTATATAATAATTTTAAGTTTAATAATTATTTGTTTTTTATAAGCATATTTAAATATTACTTTAGCTCTGCAATTAAAATAGTTTCTAATAATATTTGACCATCTAATGGTTTCACTATTTTAAAATTATATCCTAAATTCCAACTTTCTATCAAAGGCTTTATCTTAAAAAAGTCGCTTGCAGAATGATATATACTAATAATTAATGTAGGTTTTTGAGTTTTTATAGTTTTCTCCGCTCCTTTTAAAAAGTCTTGTTCCAATCCTTCTATATCAACTTTAATTAATCCTATTTGCAAATCATTATCCGCTATAAAATCATCCAAACTTATAATTGATATTTCTTCGCTATATTTAGAACTTTCGGAATTTACCACATTATTTTCATTAGCCGTGCTTGCAGAACCGTAGAAATATAATTTTTCTTTGCTTGACTTTTTGCCTAATCCCTTGTTTATAGCTATTATGTTTTTCTTATTATTAATTTTTATAGTTTTTAACATGTTTTCAAAATTATGTTTTGAGGGTTCAAATGTATATACATTATGATTAGTATAATCCGATAATATTAAAGCCGAATCTCCTATAAAACCTCCTACATCTATAATCGACTTATCTTTAATATAATCTTTATTTATATTCATTATCTCATGCTTATAATAAAAAACCGATACTTCAAAATGATCTATTGGAAGTAAATATTTTTCATACTTATATACATCGCCTAACTTTAATTTATTATTAATAAAGTTTTTACGAATATCGTTGATTTTCAGCATTTCCTCTTTTGTGTAAATATCTATATAATTTTCATTAATATGATTTACGCTATATTGGATTCTTGATATAATTTTAGAAACTTCATTAACGCTTTCATTATCTAAATTTTCAATAAGTTTATAGTATAAATTTTGGATATCCATATTTTCCATATCGCTATAAAATTTATCAATCCAACCTCTTTCCCAAGATTTTTGAGGATATTTTAAGTTATAAACATTTTTATATATATAATTAAATCTATCTACCAAAAAAGTATGCGAATTATCAAATCTTTTATAAATATCTAAATACCCATTTTCAATAAAAGGATATAAATTATCAATTCTACTATTAGATTGATTAAGATTATTTTTATATTCATAATAAATATTTCTAATCGAATCTCTCAAACTTTTGATAGGTATCCACCAAACTATAGAGTCGATATCTGACTTCGGCATTTTCTTCTTGAAAGTAATCTTTATAAATAGAATTTTTATTATTATATATCTGTCGGTTTCGGATTTTTGAAAGAATTTAATCATAATGAAACCTCCGCCATAGAATAAATCGGAGTAGATAATTCTTTAGTTTTGCAATGAAAAAACAGCCAATTACATATTAATGGCTTGTATTGTATTGTATTGTATTGTATT
>CAKVCG010000149.1 GCA_934725525.1 uncultured Brachyspira sp.
TGAGCGTTAGCGACAGGATTTCCCGTTCTTAAATCTGTTACAAAAATTGTGTTGGAATCGCCCGAAAATTTTCCCGTCACTCCCATTCCAGTGATTTGAATTTGCGAAGAAATTTCATAATCGCCTTTATCGTAGCCGACTATAGTTTGAAATTCCAAAACTAAAAGTCCGAATTTGTTATTATTCATATAATTCGTTAAATATAAAGGAGTCGTAATATATCTGTTTCTTGGAACATTCGCGTTAAAAGTCGATTCCGCGCTATAGCCGAATAATCTTCTATAACTATTCGTATAATTTCTAAACTCCGCCGATTCGTCATATCGATGAACATCGTTATTAACGAATAAAAAAGGAATTATATTGTCTTTGTCGACATATCTGCTTTTCACGGTTATAGGATTCGGATTTATAACCTCGATTGGGAATTTTATTCCTTCGTAGGATTCAACAATTCCCATGCCAGAAGGAATAGAAACTCTCGGATTATAATCGGTGATATTTAAAATAATAGTTTCTTCTTTTCCCAAAGTCTGCCCGTAAATATCTTTAAGACTTTCTTTTATTTTTATAGAATATTTAATATTAGGATTAAATCTTAAACTATATAATGAAAAATCTTTTCTACTCCAAGTTTCGTCTTCCAAATCTTCTTCTGACGGAAGTTGAATTTGAGGAGTTATTTCAATATTTCTTATTAAATCCGCCCAATTTACTCTGGTAGAAAAAGAAATTTTAGGAGGTTCGGGAGAATAAGACGCGCTTAAAGTTTGCTCTCTATTTTTTTCGCTTAAATAAAAATTATCATGAGTATGGAAATGAAAACTATAATGTTCGGCGCTTCCCAAATCTCCGTCAATAGCGGCAAGTCCAGAATCTATATGAACGGCTACCGCTTCGTTTTTATCAAATTTTTCTTTAGGAGTTATTACCAAAACCTGCCTCAAATCGTATTCGTCTATTTCCCAATATCTCAAATCGTTAGTCGTAGCGTATCTTATATCGAAATCTATATTGTAATTAAAATACTCTTCGCTTTCGCTCATTAATGTAATTTTTTCTTTTGCGCTTTGCAAATAAATAGGCATATTATAATAAACGACTATATTTACATCTGTCGCTACATCCCATTGCTCGTTGTAAGGAGAGCTTTTTATTCTTATAGGTCTTATAGTGTTAAATTCCCAAGTATAATCGTTTGCCAAAACTTCTCCGCTAACCTCGCTCTTAATTCCTTTTTTTAGGGTTATCGCTATTTTTGTATTATCGGGCAAAGTTTCCGAAGGATAGAAAGCTAAAGTATTAACAGAAAGCCATCTATAAGAACCTTTTATATCTATATTAAAACTAAAATATTGATTAGTTATTTCTTTTATAGTTTGCAGATTTACCATTTGTTGATTAAACGAAACGGTTATAGCCTCGTAATTATATCTGCTATTATTCTCGCCTATTGGAGTCGCTCTATCTACAAAAACGGCGCAAAATAAATTATCTCCTGCAAATAAAAATATTAATAAACAAATAATTTTTGAAATGATATTTTTCATAGTATTTTATCCTATTGTATAATTATTGTTATAAATATTATAGTATAAACGGTTTTAAGTAAAGTCAAATAAAATCTATATGTATTTAGAATACAAAAAATCTTTAAAATATTCAGGATAATCTATTTCAAAATTCATTTTCTCTTTTGTAATTGGATGCATAAATTCTATTTCTTTTGACAAAAGCATTAAGCCTTTATATTTTGAAAAACTTTTAGAATAAATTTTATCGCCCGCAATGGGAAAACCTTTATAAGAGGAGTGAACTCTTATTTGATGCGTTCTTCCCGTTTTTAAATTTATTTCGACTAAAGTATGATTTTTGAATCTTCTTAAAACTTTTATATAAGTTAAAGCTTCTTTTCCGTCCTCTCTAACCGTCATTTTTTTTCTGTATAAACTATGTCGTCCAATCGGTAAATTAATCTCTAAAAAATTTTCTTTTAATATTCCTACTAATATTGCATGATATATTTTTTTTATCGTTCTTTTTTTAAACTGCTCTTGAATAGACGAAACTATATTTGCATTTTTTCCAATTATTATAAGCCCTGAAGTATCTTTATCAAGTCTATGAATTATGCCAGCCCTTTTTTTGCTTCCCGTAAAATCAAAATCTTTTATACAATAAAGCAAACCGTTTACCAAAGTTCCGCTCATTTCAGAAGAGGAACAATGAACGCTCATATTCGCTTGTTTATTTATTACGAGTAAATATTTATCTTCGTATATTATACTTAACGGAATATTTTCTGGCTTCGGTTCTTCTTCCGAATCTTCTTTAATAAAATTTTCTTTGCTTTCTATGATTACAATGTCGTTTAATTTTAAAGAATAAGATAATTTTTTTTGTCGTTTATTTACGATTATTAAATTCAAATAATTTTTTACTTGGGAACGAGTTATATTAAGTTTTTCGCTTAAAAAAATATCGAGTCTTTTATTTGTATCCTCTTCGTTTTCTATTTTAAAAAAACTTTCATTATTTGCCATGCTTATAAAGATTGATTTTCGTATTTTTTAATCGTCTTCTTTATCTTCTTTAACCTCAACCGCTTTTCTAATCGCTTCTTTAATCTTTTCGGTTTCGGTTTTCTTTTCAAAATCTTCTTTAAATAAAAATACTCCTATCGCTATAACGACAATTCCTATCGTAATCGAAGCGTCCGCTATATTATAATGGTAAGGAAATCGAATCGTTTCATTGAATCCCATACTTATAAAATCGGTAACATATCCTCGCATAATTCTATCGACTAAATTACCGAGAGCGCCTCCCAAAACCATAGTGAAACCAATCATTGAAAATTTTTGTTTTTTCGGATTAATCGACACCATAATAAAAATTATTAGAATCATAGCGAATGCGACAATAATTTTCAAAATTAAAGGCATAATATTTTTAATAGTTTCTGGTAAATTATTCAGAAATCCAAAAGCGACCCCGTAATTTCTTGTATATGCGAAAATCAAAATATCGCCTATAACGTTTTTTATAGATATAGGTTGCAAATATTCATTTACAAAATATTTTGAAACTATATCCGCTATAAATATCAATATAGAAATTAAAAAATATATTTTTTTTACTTTTATTTCGGTTAATACTTTTTTCATTGTCATTCTACCGTTTTTATAATTTATTAATTAAATTTAATAATAATTTATATTAACAAAAATTACAAGGTTCAAATTAATATCATAGACTTTTATTATAATATTTCATTATTAATAAAACCCATTAATTAAATATTTAATTTGACTTTTATTTTTTTTGTAGTAAAATATTATAGATTAAAATATTATAGATTGATATTGTAGTTCCAATATTAATTTAAAAATCTCATTTTTATAACAAAAGGAGAAAAGTTGTGAAACTTCCAAAAGTCAATGATTTAGGCTT
>CAKVCG010000150.1 GCA_934725525.1 uncultured Brachyspira sp.
GGCATAAAAGATGTTATAAAATTGGAAGACCCGATAAATAAAATATTGGCTGAAATAGAACTTGACGATAATTTAATCTTAAAAAAAGTTTCATGCCCAATCGGACTCATTTCCGTTATATTCGAAGCGCGTCCCGATGTTATCTCTCAAATATCTTCTTTATGCATAAAATCCGCAAACGCCGTTATATTGAAAGGCGGAAGCGAAGGAGAAAACACGAATAAAATAATATTTGAAATAATAAACGAATCGCTAAACTACATAAAAGAATTTCCAAAAAATTCGGTAAATTTGATTTTTAGCAGAGAGGATATAAAAAATATTTTGTCTATGGATAAATATATCGACTTGATAATTCCGAGAGGCTCAAACGATTTGGTGCAATTTATAAAGTCAAATACGAATATTCCCGTTTTGGGGCATTCGGACGGAATATGTCATTTATATATTGACGAAAGCGCAAATATCGAAAACGCTTTGAAAATTTGTTTGGATTCAAAGGCTCAATATCCGAGCGCTTGCAATTCGGTTGAAACAATTTTAATAAATAAAAATATTGCAAACGAGTTCTTAAAAAAAATATATTCTCTATTCAAAGAAAACGATATTAAAATGAACGGAGACGAAGAAGTAAAAAAAATCTTATTAGACATAGGGATTGTAAAAAATTGGCATAAAGAGTATGGCGATAAAGAAGTTTCACTCAAAATAGTCGATAATGTTGAAGACGCTTATAAACATATAAATAAATTCGGTTCGCGTCATACAGATTCTATAATTTCGGAAAATAAAGAAAATATAGAAAAATTTATGACTTTTGTAGATTCTGCAAATGTTTATTCAAATGTTTCTACAAGATTTTCGGACGGTTTTAGATACGGTTTTGGAGCGGAGGTTGGAATATCGACCAATAAAACTCATGCGAGAGGTCCAGTCGGTTTGGAAGGACTTACGATTTACAAATACAAATTGTTTGGAAACTATCAAATCGTTAATGATTATACGACTCATAAATCAAGTTTTAAACATAAAAAAATTAAATAAGATTTTTATTGATTTGGAACGGAAGCGCCGATTTTTACATCGAAATCTTTTCTTATTTTGTCGAATTTTTCTCTGTTTTTGATTATTGCAGAATTCATTTTATTAATCGCTCTTTGATTTGCGCCATACAAAGCAAGCGATTTTCGAGCGTAAGCCGTCATTTCGATTTTTTTATCGGGTTCTAAATTTATCAATTTGATTATCGTATTATAATAGCCTTCGTTTGCGGCAAGCATTCTGTATCTTTTCATTTCCATATCGTTAATATATTTGTCGTTATATGCCTCGTTATTTAAAGGCGAAACATAAGCTACTTCTTCCTGCGAAATATTTTCCATAGCGTTAATAAGATTTTCTATAGTGGACATGGAATTTGCTCTTGAAATTTCTTCTCCTCTATTCAAAAATACTCTCGGGTCGCTTTCGATGTTTTGTTTTATTATTTTCGATTCTTCGTCCATAGTTTTTATATACGCCTGTTTCGGAGATAATATTTTTTCGTCATCGTCCGTTACAATATCAACGCTTCCTTCTGACAAAAGAACTATACTCGAACCATTTTCCGCAAAGGCGACTTCAAATTCCGTTCCTCTAACGATTGCCGAAGTGTTTGCCGTATGAATTTCGACTATATTTCCTATATCTTTTTGAATATTTACTTTAATATATCCTTCAAGTAAAGATAATGAAATTTTACTACTTGCATTCTTATAAATTGGAGGATTAACGAGTAAAATCGTATTTTCATTAACCGTTATATTTCCTATTTTATCTCCGTTTTTCGCTATCGTAATTTCCGCTTGAGAATCGCTCGAAGTTCTTAATTTATATTCGCTGTGAATTTCGCTTCCTCTGAAAACTCTTAAAGATTTGTCCGTTTTTTCTATGAACGCCACTCCCGTTATCCCCGTAACCTTAAAAGTCGCGTCTTGAGAGAAAAGAAAAGCGCTATTAAAAAGTATTAATATAGGTAGTAAAAATAAGTTCAAGTTCTTCATATTATTTACCCCTTAATTATCGGCTAAAATCATAAATCGTATATCTTCCAACCGTTTATTATTCTATATGCCTCCATTAAAAAAGTCAATAGTCTATTAAATCAAATTTCTGTCAACTCTATTTGCGGAAATTCTGGATATGCAAAAATCAAGTCTAAATTAAGCCCGCTCGTTTTTATGATAATATCATTGTAATCTCCCACATTCTCCATATTGCAGCTTACGCTTATAATATAGCAATTATCTATGGAAAATGTTGCAAAAAATAAATTGTCGACATTATAAATCGCTCTTTCTTCCAAATTTACTTCTATTGAATCTTTTATATCGAAAATTTTTTTGCCGAAAGTTTTTATATAGGATTCTTTTAATGTCCATAATGTATAAAAATCGATTTCCAATTTTGAGGACGATTTTAATAATTTGTATTCGTTAAATGAAAAATATTCTTTCGCTATATCGAAGAAATTTCTTTTTTTTATGAATTCGCCGTCAACTCCGATTAATTTGTCGGACATAGCGACTGCGATTAAATCTTTTGAATGCGTTCCGTTAAAAAATATATCGTTTTCGCCCGTTTCGTTTAAAAAATAAGGTTTTCCATTTTTGCATCTTTCTATAATTAAATTTTTAGGTTTTGAATAATATTTTAAAGCCATGTCTTTTGAAATATTTTCTATTGTGGAATTTTTATTTTCAGAATTTTTGTTTTCGTTTGAATTATTTAAATTATCGCAGAAAGTATATTTTAAGTATATCGTTTGAATTTTATCTTTTATTTTCGTCTTTTCCATTTCAACTTCCTTATTTGCTATTTCCGTATTCGTTTCAATCTTTATATGATAAACCATTAATTTATTATTGCAATATTATTATAAATTTATTTCATTAAATTATTTTTAATATATAATAAAAATTAAAAATAAAAAATTATAATTAATAAATAATAACGGAATAATGAAAAAGAAACTTGAATTACAAACCACGACTTTATGGGATTATCCTTCGCAGCAGTATTTGAAAAGCGAAGAAGAAAAACATAAATTCTATGCGGGAGCGACTCCTTCCTATATTATTTGGAATCTTCTAAACAGATACACTAAAGAAAAAGATTTGATTGTCGACCCGATGGCGGGAAGCGGAACTACGATAGATGTGGCGAGAGAATTAAACAGGCGGGCTTTAGGATACGATATTAATCCGAAGGCTTTGGAGAGAAAAGATATTTTTAAAGCGGACGCAAGAAAAATTCCGATTGAAAACGAAAAAGTTGATTTTGTATTTGTCGACCCGCCTTATAGCGACCATATAAAATATTCG
>CAKVCG010000151.1 GCA_934725525.1 uncultured Brachyspira sp.
GTTGAAGAGATTCTTAAAATAGGCGATGCGGTTAAAGTTAAGATTATAGACAATAGAGGCGGAAAATATTCTTTGAGTAGAAAGGCTTTGCTTGAAAAACCAGACGATTATGTGGAAGAAGAAGGCAATAACAGAAGAGAAAATAGAGATAAAAAAAATAGACGAGATAATTATAATAATAAAAGAAGATATTAAATATAATTTATAAATTTTTTGTTTTATGAAAATAGCGCTATCTCAATTTGAAATAATTCCTTCAATGCCAACGAATAATGCGGCGAGAATTATAAATTATATCGAAGAGGCAAAAAATAATAAAGCCGATATGATAATATTTCCCGAACTTGCAATATCGGGATATTTAATCGGCGATATGTGGGAGAGCGAATCTTTTATAAGAGAATGCGAAGAATTGGGAGAGGAGATAATAAAAGCCTCTAAAGATATTTTCGTTATATTTGGAAATGTCGCTGTAGATAGAAATAAAAAGAATTTTGACGGAAGAGTAAGAAAATATAACGCTTTATTTTTAGCGAAAGACGGAAAACTTATAAAAAATCCATATTCAAAAATTCCATATCCTTTCATTATAAAAACTCTTCTTCCAAATTATAAAGAATTTGAAGATACAAGACATTTTTTTAGCTTAAAAGATTTGATTTTTGAAAACGCTTTAGAAGATAATTTTGATTTAAAAGAATATTTTAATCCCGTTGAAATAAATATTAACGGAGAGAAAATTAATTTAGGATTGACAATTTGCGAAGACGCTTGGAGTTCAAATTATAATTTATCGCCTATTGATATTTTAAACGAAAAAATCGATTTATTTATCAATATCTCAAGTTCGCCATATACTTTAATTAAAGATACAAAACGGCATAAAATGTATTCGGATATTTCAAAAAAATATAATAAGCCTTTGATATATGTTAATAATGTAGGCATTCAAAATAACGGAAAAACCGTTTACACTTTTGACGGTGGAAGTTCGGCATACGATAATAACGGAAATATAATTTGCGCTTCTAATCGATACGAAGAGAGATTATATTATATAGAAATGAATTTAACAAAAAAAGAACTTCCAAAAGCTATAAAGATAAACGAAGAAAACGAATACAAATTAATTTACGATACGATTATTTACGGAATAAGAAAATTTATGAAGTCGATTGGAATTAATAAAGTAGTTATAGGAGTTTCTGGAGGAATAGATTCCGCTTTATCTTCCGCTGTTTATGTTAATGCAATCGGCAAAGATAATGTTTTGCTTGTAAATATGCCGAGCAAATTCAATTCTAACACTACAAAAAATTTGTCTAAAACATTAGCCGAAAATTTGGGTTGCGCTTATATGGTAGTTCCTATTCAAGAATCGGTTGATTTTACGATAAAACAAATTGAAACATGCAAGATTATAAAAGACGGAGAAGAGAGTTTTTTAAAAGTATCTTCTTTTATAGCCGAAAATATTCAGGCAAGAGACAGGTCATCAAGAATATTATCGGGATTAGCCGCTTCTTTCGGCGGAGTATTTACTTGCAATGCAAATAAAACGGAGACTATGGTTGGATATTCCACTTTATACGGAGACGGAGCGGGATTTTTTGCAGCTTTAGCGGATTTGTGGAAATATCAAATATACGAACTTGCAAAATATATAAATAAAAATATTTTCAAAAAAGAAATTATTCCCGAAGGCAGCATAAATATTGTTCCATCTGCGGAATTATCGAACGCTCAAGCGGTTGACGAAGGAAAAGGCGACCCTATTAAATACGATTATCATGATTATTTATTTAAAACTTTAATAGAATCTTGGAATAGAATATTGCCCGAAGATATTTTGCAAATGTATATTGACGGAATATTAGAAGAAAAAATAGGATGCGAAAAAGGAATTATAAAAAAATATTTTAAAAACGATTTGGAATTTATAGAAGATTTGGAAAAATGGTGGAGGCAATATATGGGAATGGCAGTTTCAAAAAGAATACAAGCTCCTCCGATACTTGCGATTAGCAGAAGAACTTTCGGTTTCGGAAATAGAGAATCTCAAAATAGAGTTTATTATACTTCAAAATATTTGCGTTTGAAAAATAGGATTCTTAATTGAATAATAAAATTATCTGTTCTTTTTTGTAGTTTATATAAAATTAAAATAATTTTTGGCTTCTGCCTGCTGTCGCCAATAGCGTCCCTTTGGGAAGCGTCACCGCTATTAAATAATTTTTCCAATTCTTCTTTTGCTTGAATAGATATTTTTCTTATTTCTTCTCTGCTGTCGTTAAGTTCAGGCGTGTCAATGCCTCGTATTCTAACCGCTATGTTTTTACCGAATACATCAGGTATATTTGGAATATCTATCATAAAAGTATCGCCGTCTCTAACTTTAATAATAGTAAAGTTCGTTATGGTATCGTAGTATTCTGCGGAGTAGGAATAACAAAATATAATAAATAAAAATAGTAATAATTTAATTTTCATTAGTTTTATTTAATTCGTTTATTAATTTTAATACATTTTCATTAGTTAAATCGCTTGTAATAAATTGTATATCATTACCAGCTCCGATTTTAGCGTTTTGATTTCCTTCAAGCACTGTTGTTTTTGAGTTATAAACATAGATATATGCAAGTATTCCGAAAATAATTAAAATACCTAAAAAAATACTACATGCATATATAAATAGTCGTTTCCAAAAAGATAATTCTTTTGCAAGTATATCTGCTACTTTTATGCTTTCATTAATTAATTGTTTATCGTCCATAATCAAAAATCATCCGCTCCGAAAGGTTTTTTATATTTTCTTAATTCAGTAGTTAATTTAGTTAAAATAAAAGTGCTATGTTCGATATTATTTACATCTAAAAATAAAAATTCTATATTATATAAATTATAATAGATTTCTTTCGCTTTATTTCCTGTTATAGTTATTCCCCCATCGTTAATATATTGACTAACATCATAAACTATCAATTTTCCCTTTCTTAATATTAATTCCGCAGTATCCCCTTTTTTTATTCTTCTATCTTTTATTTCTACTGTTATATTTCCGTTATTTCCTGTCAATATTAATTGCGATAAACCGTCTCTATCAGCTTTAATTATTTTCAATATTTTATTTGGACTTATAATTTCTACTTTTACATCTTGTGTATCTTGTGCATTTAATATGCCTACAATAATTAAAAATAAAATTAAAATTATTTTTTTTATCATTTTTATTCCCCCGATTTTATTTTTGTAAACTTATAAATATTATCTTTTTCTAATTCTATCGTAAAAGTATCTATATCTAAAAATATTAATAGAATATCTTTATTTCCTCTATTTTGTATGT
>CAKVCG010000152.1 GCA_934725525.1 uncultured Brachyspira sp.
AATACAAGCCATTATTATAATTTTTGGCAATTTTTTCATTGCAAAACTAAAGAATTATTTGAAACATTTAAACGCTTATCTTGGCGTCAACTATTATTAACTATTGAGGTGATAACTCTATGATATCTAAAAACAAAAATTTATTTCTAAAAATTTATATTCCATTTGTGATTATTACGATTATTGCTTTAGTCGTTTTACAAATTTTAGGTTCTAAAAGCCGAATTGGATATTTAACAGACTTCAATTTAAATATCGAAAGAACTTTGGAATTAAATAATCTAAATGATATTAGAAAAGATTTTACCGTTGATGGAAAATTGGATGAAGAAAGTATAAAAAATTATTTGCTTACTAATGAAAATATTACAAATTATGTCCATCATTTTAGAATTCGTTATTATGATAAAGTTTTTAGGAATAACGATATTTATGGAGTTTATCCTGATTTATCTAATTTGCCCGATTATATGGAAAATGCAGAAATGGAATATAAAGGAAGTCCTTATGGGAATTTTGTTTCTGATAAAAAAGAGATTAATGAATATAAAATTGATAATATTAATTATATCTTGAAAGTAAAAAATAATTTAATTAGTATTATATGCATAATATTAATATTTATATTAGCTATTAAATTTTTTATATATTATGCATTTGGAAATTTTTTAGATTTTTACAAAGAGATTATAGGTAAAAAAGAATATTTTAATCCTTTAAGCGTGAATGAAAAAATATTTATTATTATAAATTGTATTATTGTATTAATATTATTTATATTTCAATTTTGGCTCGGATTTCCAGGTTGTTTTCAATATTGGGATATCTATGATGTTATGAAACAAGCCGTAGAGAATTATTACGGTAATTGGCATCCTGTTATTATACCGTTGACTTTACATTTTTTATATAAAATATTTGGATACCATTCTTATTACTTATTTTTTATTAATTTATTTCTATTCTATTTAGGATTAGCTCTTATTATAATTTCTTTATATCATAGATTTAAAACTAAAAAAGTTCTTCTGATTTATTTGTTAATTTTTATTAAAGATATATATTTTATGAATTTTTCTCAAATAAAAGATTTTACGGCTTCAATGTTTGTATGGCTATTGTATTCTCTAATATTTTTTCAATTGTTATTTCAAATAAATAATAAACCTGTTAGAATTTTATTAAAAATATTTACGGGAATTATATTATTATTTGGGATTTTATGGCGGCATAATTTTATCGTTACTATTTATCCTATTTTTATTTTATTTACTTATTTATGCCTTAAAATAAATCAAATAAAAAATATAAAAGAGTATGTAAAATCATTTGTTATATTAATGTTGTTATCGGCAATTATTTTAATCGGAATTGTAAAAGTATTTCCGCATATATGGGGAATTCATAGTAATTATGCATCAAACCATTTATTTTTACTTCAAATAGCGGGTTGCTCTGTTCCAGCGAATGATAATTCTTTAATACCAAAAGAATGGTATGAAGATGGTAAAACTTTTGAAGATGTAAAGAAAACATATAACGATAATCCATTAAATGCTGATAATTTTTCTACAGGTTGGGCAAAAGATAGACCGTTTTTAGTAAATACTAAATTTGTAAATTTGAAAAGAGTATGGATAAAATATATTTTTAAATATCCTATAAACTACATTAAACATATTAATAGATTTTTTATAGAATTTTGTATAAAAAATAATAAAAATTGGTTGATAATGAATTCTAACTCTATACAGGAATTAAAATATTTTAAATATTCTGATAATTATATATGGAACGATATTGTCATCGATAAGTTTAGTGCTAATGAACAAAAAATTGTATTTACTTCTTTAAGACACAAGATATACGATTTTTTATTTAATAATATGATTCATATTCCTATAATATTTCCCGTTATTATATCGTTTATAATATTTATAATTAATTTTATTTTAATTTTTATAAAAAGAATATTTGATTCAAATCTTTTAATTTATTCGTTTTCTGTTTCTTTTTCTTCAATCGCTACAATATTTATTGTGGTTTCATTTACTCCCTCAGTAGATATTAGATATATTTATCCCGTTTATCCAATATCAATAATATCTCTAATATCGTTTTTTACTTTTATTAAAGAATTGCGAGGAGAGAAAAAATGAAAATAGCCGCTATTATTCCTTGCTATAATGAAGAGCTTACAATTAAACAAGTTATTTGCGATATTCAAAAATATTGTCCGAAATGCGAAATATATGTTTTCGATAATAACAGTTCCGACAATTCTTATAATATTGCAAAAGAAACGGGAGCGATAGTAAATAAAGTTTCTTATCAAGGAAAAGGCGAAGTTGTTAGAAGAGCGTTCGCTGATATTGATTCGGATATTTATATTATGGTTGACGCCGATATGCAATACGATTTAAGCGAAATAAATAATTTTATTAATTACTTTACGGAAAATAAATTAGATATGCTTAATATATCTCGAGAAGTTGTCGATGAAACCGTTCACAGAAAAGGACATTCTTTTGGAAATATGATGCTTACGGGATTTGCTAATTTTCTTTTCGGAAAGAAATTTAACGATATGTTAAGCGGTTATAGAATATTTTCAAAAAGACTTGTTAAAAGTTTTCCCGCAAATTCGAGAGGCTTTGAAATAGAAACGGAGCTTACAATATACGCTTTGCAAATGCGTTTGCCTATAGACGAAGTTTCAGCGAAATATATAAAGCGTCCCGAAGGTTCGCATTCAAAATTAAATACTTTTAAGGACGGATTTAGAATACTTTTCACTATAATTTATTTATTAATTACCGAAAAACCTTTATTATTTTTTAATACGATAAGTTTAATATTTTTAGGAATTGGATTATTTTTAGGAATAGGAATAACGATAGAATATTTTGAAACTTTAAAAGTTGAGCGATTTCCGACAGCGATATTAACTATATGTTTGATAATATTATCCGCTTTGTCGTTTTCAATAGGACTTTTAATGAAGGCTATAAGCAAAGTTTTAAGCGAGAATAGAAGATTTAAATATAATTCTATTAAATAAAATTATTGTAGAATATTAAAAAGCTTAATTAATTATTCTTTAATAACCTCAATACTCCACTCCGCACCGCTATAAACCCTATACCTCTCTGAAAAATTTCCCATATTTATAGCAATCGAAAAATTAAGCTCCGAGTTAAAATAAGCCAAATTATCATTTTCTGCCACATCGCCGAATGTATTTACAAGTTTAATGTCTCCCGTCCATACAAG
>CAKVCG010000153.1 GCA_934725525.1 uncultured Brachyspira sp.
TCATGAAGCCAACAAGCCGAAAAATGCCCTTCTTCAAATTGAACTATCGGCGGTTTATTTTCTATGCAAACTTTCATGCATTCCTCACATCTTGTGCTAAAAGGACATCCCGCTTTCATATTTAGCAAATCTATCGGCGTTCCTTCTATTGGAATTAATCTATCTTGTTTAATATCTATTCTAGGAAGCGATTTCAAAAGCCCTAAAGTATAAGGATGTTTTGGACGCTCAAATATATCGAAAACCGTTCCTCTCTCAACTATTCCGCCTCCATACATAACTATAATATCGTCCGCCATATCCGCCACAATTCCAAAATCATGCGTAATCAAAATAACAGCCATTTGAATTTTTTTCTGAATATCTTTTATAAGCTCCAATATCTGCGCTTGAATCGTAACATCGAGAGCCGTAGTCGGTTCGTCCGCTATAAGTATTTGAGGGTCGCCCGCCAAAGCCATAGCTATCATAACTCTCTGGCGCATTCCTCCCGAAAGTTCATGAGGATATTGTCGCATTCTTCTTTTCGGTTCGTTTATTCCGACTAAAGTCAAAAGTTCCTCGATTCTATTTACCGCCGCCGCTTTTCCAATCTTTTGATGAGTAGTCAAAGCTTCCATTAATTGATTTCCTATCGTATATACTGGATTTAGGCATGTCATTGGGTCTTGAAATATCATTGAAATTTTATCGCCTCTGATTTTTCTTTTTTCATGTTCCGAAATATTTATTAAGTCTCTACCCTTGAATAATATCTCTCCGTTTGTGATTTTTCCCGGTTTGTCAATTAGTCCCATTATCGAATACGCGGAAACGCTTTTTCCCGAACCAGATTCTCCTACGATTCCCAATACTTTTGATTTATCGAGTTTATAAGATATATTATTAACCGCTTTAACCTCTCCCGATGGAGTAAAAAAAGATACGCTCAAATTTTTAACTTCTAATAAATTGCTATTCATTTAACTTCCTTTTTTAATTTATCTATTTTTCATGCGAGGGTCTAAAGCGTCCCTTAAACCGTCTCCTACCAAATTAAAACATAAAATTATAACGCTAATCAATGCCGCAGGAAATAATAATTGATAAGGATAAGAATAAACTCCGCTTACGGCGTTTGAAGTTAAAGAGCCAAGCGAAACCATAGGCGCGCTTACGCCAAGCCCTAAAAAACTTAAAAACGCTTCAACGAAAATTGCATTCGGTATTTGCACCATAGCCGAAACTATAATAGCTCCCATAGCGTTTGGAATCAAATGTTTAAATATTATTCTCCTGTGAGGAGTTCCCAAAGCCCTCGCCGCCGTTATAAATTCCTGTCCTTTCAAAGCCAAAATCTGTCCTCTCGTCATTCTTGCCATATTAGTCCAATATAACAAAGAAATTACTATAAATATGCTGAATAAACCCGGTCCCAAGAGCCCGATTGCCCTTAAAGATTCGTTTTGTAAAAATAATCTATCCATTGGAGCTTTTAAGACAACCGAAAGCAAAACCACAACCAATAGGGTAGGGACGGCGCTTATAATATCGACTATTCGCATCATAATATTATCGAGCATTCCGCCGAAATAACCCGAAACCGAACCGTAAACTATTCCTATTATAACGACTAAAGTGGCAGAAACTATTCCGATTAAAAGAGAGATTCTCGCTCCAATCATGCATCTGACAAGCAAATCTCTTCCCAAAGTGTCCGTTCCAAAAGGATGCTCCAAAGTAGGCAAACTGTTTTCAACTCCTCTATTTATTTGAGCGTATCCGTATTCTGAAAAAATAGGGACGAAAATTGACAAAACGGCAATTACTCCGATTATTATTATAGAAACTAAAGCGACTTTATTTTTTTTGAATCTTCTATAAGCATCCTGCCAATAAGTGACGCTTTCTCTTTGAACTTCTGCAGCCGCTTTTTCTTCTTCGGTTGCTTTTTCAAATAAAGATTTATCCAATATTTCCATTTTTATTACCTTCTAAAATTAAAAATTTAAAACCTTAAAATCAATTATTCCTGTATCTTGATTCTCGGGTCTATTATTCCGTAAGACAAATCGACTAAAAAATTCATAGCGATTAAAAAAGCCCCGTAAAATATCGTCACTCCAAGTATCGTAGGATAATCTCTTTGAGTAATGCTTTCTACAAAATATCTTCCAAGTCCCGGAATATTAAATATTTTTTCAACCACAAAAGAACCCGTTAATATTCCCGCGGATAAAGGTCCGATATAAGTGACTATTGGAATAATCGCGTTTCTCAAAGCATGCTTAAATATTATGAATCCTCTTCTGACTCCCTTTGCTTTTGCCGTTTTAATATAATCTTGATGAATCACATCGAGCATAGAACTTCTCATTAATCTTGCCATAAAACTTAAAGAACTGAAACTTAAGGCGAATCCAGGCATTATATATTGACTAAAAGAATCGAAACCGTAAGCGGGAAGAAGTCTTAATTGAACGGAAAATATAATAATCGAAACCGTAGCGACAACAAAACTTGGAACGGCAATTCCCAAAGTCGCAGCAACCATTACGACTCTGTCTATAACTTTTCCATGTCTTAAAGCTGCTATTATTCCGAATAAAACTCCTATCGTTGTCGATATAAACATACTGAAAATTCCGAGTCTAAAAGAAACGGGAAAAGCTCTCTTTATAGTTCCCGAAACCGACTGCCCGATTTTTGTGAGCGAAGTTCCCAAATCTCCTTTGATAGCGTTTTTAAGATAATTTCCGTATTGCACTATTAAAGGTTTGTCGAGTCCGTATTTTCTATTCAAATTATCCAAAGCCACTTGACTCAAAGGTTTTTCTCCCACAAAAGGTCCGCCAGGAACGGTATGCATCAAAAAGAAAGTTATCGTCACTATAACGAATAGAGTCAAAACTGAAACTAATAATCTTCTTATAATATAATCGAGCATAAATTATTACTCCTGATTTTGTATTTTTATCTATGTTTTATTTATCTATGTTTTATCGAGAGTAAATTATATACTAAATTTTGAATTTTTTCAAATAGTAATCTTTTATTAATCTTTAAATTGGATAAAGATTAATATTTTAATTATTAACGAAAAAATAATTTATTTTATAATAATCTATTTTTCCGCCGTTCCCAAAGCGTCATCAATATTTTCATTCTTTTCAATACTTTCAATATCTTTAGCCGCGTAATCTTTTAACGGAATTCTA
>CAKVCG010000154.1 GCA_934725525.1 uncultured Brachyspira sp.
CTTTCTCTCAAATCAAGCTCGCTATGAGTTTTTTTAATAATATCTTTATAACCTTTATTTGTAAAAACTCTCTCTATTGCGCTTCCGACTAATCCTTTATGTCCCGCTATATATACTTTTTTCAAAATTAAACTCCTTTTTGTTTTTTATTTATCTCTTCCCGTAATCGTTTCGGCGATATTCACAAGATTTGAAATCGACCTATTGAAGTAAACCAAAACATCTCCGTATAAATGAGCGTTGAGCGGAGGAATCAAAGACTTATCGACATTATCGTAATGCCTCTGCCTCGCCTGATAATAAAAATCTTTCACTTGATGATATTTTTCAATCGCTTCTTCGTAGGTTTTTTCTTTGTTTATATAATAATATTGAGGAATAAGAGTCGATAAATAATCGATATATTCGACATTATTATTAATCATTTGCAATATATCGCGTTTTTGAATTTCGTTAAATAAAGTTTTCTTTTCGTTTCCTTTAATTATAGCCTTTGCTAAATCTTTCAAATTATCTCCCAGATTTTCGTAATATGTGCTTATATTTATCAAAGACGCAATATTGAGAGAGTTTAAAGTATTTTTTCCAAGCAGTTTAAGTAAAAATGTGTGAATTTCGTTGTCGGTATTATCCAAAAGTTTTTCGCCGTCTCTTATTTTGTTTAATAATCTTTCGCTCGGATTGTCGAATAATTCTCTTATTCTTAAAAGCATTTTTTTTGCAATCTCGCCCATATAAGTCACTTCTTTTCGCACTTCTATTTCCGCCGATACGGGCATATTCAAAAGTTTATCGACAAGCAAATTGACATGTTTTTCATCGTCTTTTTCTTTTATTATGATGCAAACCGCTTTTTCAAGTTTATCGGTTAGAAAATAACAGACTATAACATTGACAATATTAAAAATCGTGTGAGCCGCAGCTATATAAAAAGAAACATTGACATAATAGTCGTTTACTATTTTATCCGCCCCTCCAGAAACTATAAAACCCGCCAGTAAATCAACCAATTTTATATAAGGATTAAATAAGAAAAACATATAAACTACGCCGAATATATTAAATAAACTGTGAACCAAAGCCGCTCTTTTTGCGTTTGTAGAAGCGTTTAAAGTAGCCAAAACCGCCGTTATCGTAGTTCCTATATTTTGCCCAAGTATCAAAGCTACGGAAGTCGGAAAATCAATCAAACCTACGGTTGCAAGCGAAATCGTCACCCCAACCGCTGCGCTACTCGATTGTATTATCGCCGTTACTATCATTCCTATCATTACGCATAAAAATCTGCCTTTTAAGGTATCGGCTCTCGCTATCATAAATACTTTTTCAAATTCCTCCGAACCTCGAACCGATTCAAAAGCGTCTTTCATTAAAATGAGTCCGTAGAATATCATTCCGAATCCCATCAATATTTCGCCAAAGAATTTTAATTTTCTGTTTTCGCCGAAGAATATTACAATTATCGAACCGACTCCCAAACATGGCAAGGCTAAAATATCCAAATTTAAAGATATTATCCAGCCCGTAACAGTCGTTCCGACATTCGCCCCAAGTATTATATTTATCGCTTGAGTGAGGTTTAATATTCCCGCGTTTACGAAGCTAACGGTCATAACGGTAACCGCACTACTCGACTGAACCATTGCCGTTATCAGAAAGCCTAAAGATATTCCAAGTATTTTATTATTGGTAACTTTGTGCAGAATTTCCTTTAATCTACTTTCGGCGCTTTCCTGCAAACCGTCCGAAAATAGCTTCAGCCCGAACATGAAAAGTCCGAACCCGCCTATTAAATTGAAGGTTAGATTTTGTATCATAAATATCCTAATTTATATAGTTTTTTTAGAATATCATATAATATTAAAAAGTCAATAAAAAGATTATTAATGATTATCGTATATAATATTGCATTTTTAGATTTTTAATTTACAATTTTTGATTATCAAAAAAATTCAAATTTATTATTTTGATAAAATTGAATTTTAAGGATTTTTTATGCGCGGTGTAGTCGGTTATGTCGGAGAAAATAATTCCGTTGATATTTTAATGGACGGACTCTATTTTTTGGAATACAGAGGATACGATTCCGCGGGAATTTCGGTAATTGAAAACGACAATATAATCACTTTCAAATCGGAAGGAAAAATTGACAATTTACAAAATATCATAAATAAAAAAATAGAATCGAATATTGGAATCGGACATACGAGATGGGCTACGCATGGAGCGCCTTCCGACATTAACGCTCATCCTCATTCTACCGCAAGGCTCTCTTTGGTTCATAACGGAATAATAGAAAATTACAAAGATATAAAAGACAAACTCGTTAAAAATTTTTTTTAATCGTATTTAATTTTTTAATTTTATTTCGTATTTATTTAGCCGTTAATTCTACTCCATCGGCAGCATATCTCTGCAATTGAACGGTTGCGGCTTTAGGATTTTTTACAACGCAAGGACCTCCAACGCATCCGCCTTTGCAAGCCATAACTTCCACCAAATTTGGTGTATCGTTTTGAATCGGAATTTCTCCCGATTGAATCTTTCCGAAATTTTTAAGTTGTTTCATTCCTTCTTTATCCAATCCGTCTATAACGGTAGGCTTAACTTTTTCGGGATGTTTTAATCTTATTTTTACCGCTTCGGCTACTCCTCCGCTCATAGCGTATTTTCTTCCCGAAGAGGTTGGAATTACATCTATATTTAAATCTGGTTCTTTCATTACATCCGTTCCTGTGGCTATAAATAAGGCGTCAAGTTCTTCCATAGATAAACAATAATCAACCAAATCATCGTCTATGCTCTCTCTTCTCTTTGCAAGGCATGGTCCTATAAATACATTAATCGCTTCCGAATCGTCTTTTCTCATCATTTCCGCGGTATAATGCATCGGAGTTCTCGTTTCAGACACGCATGGAATTAATTCTGGGACATGTCTTCTAACGGCTTTAACATAAGCTGGGCAACATGAGGTAGTCATAAGTTTATCGCCTCTCTCCATTCTCTCCTCGAATTCATGAGCTTCTTTGTCGGATGTTATATCCGCTCCCAAAGCGACTTCCCAAACTTTACCAAATCCGATTTTAAGCAAAGCGCTTTTTAATTGCCCTGGTTTTGCGTTGAATTGAGAGGCAATAGAAGGAGCATACATTACATTAACTTTTTTATTATCGTCTTTCAAATGTTTCAATACATC
>CAKVCG010000155.1 GCA_934725525.1 uncultured Brachyspira sp.
TAGCGACAATACCCATGCAAACCGCTACGGGCTTTTTTACTACTAATTCGATAAAACTTCTCATTGATATTCTCCTTTTTTTATATTATTTATTTTATAACTAATTAACCGCCTACGGAATAAACTTCGTTAATCTCTTCGTTATTATTATTATTATTATTTGTATTTGTTCCTTCTATTATATCCGATTTTAATGAATTAGAATTATTAATATTATTAGTGCTTAAATTATTCGTATTATTAATAAGCGGAGTCTGAATAACATTTTCTTTTTTTGTTTTTTGAGTATTATTTTGATTTGTAGAACTATTTTTTTGTTTTATAGTTCTATCGTTATTAACTCTATTATTCGTATTTGCTGAAACTTGCAAATTATTATTTGTTGAGGCATTTGTTATTATTGTATTTGTTTCTATAGAATCTGAAGGAGTTATATATTCCATAATCGTAGGGTCGTTTTCTATTCTATTAACTAAAGAACCGTCTTTTAAGAATTCTCTACCAAACATAACGACTTCCTCGCCGTCTTCAAGTCCGCCGCTTAAAGCCACTTTATCCTTTGAAACAAATAATATATTTACCTCTCTCGTATAAGCTCTATATTTAGAATTAGTATTTTCGCTTTCCGTAATATTTCCATCTTTAGGAACTACGCTATCTTCTTTTACTATATATATATAATTTTTTCCTAAATCATCGCTAAATACCGCGCTATTTGGTATAACGAATACATTATTTGCAGAATTTAATAAAATAGAAACATCGGAAAACATTCCAGGCAAAAGTAATCTGTCTTTATTGTCTATTAAAGCTTTAACCATTAAAGTTCTTGTTGAAGGATTAACCGCATAATCTCTCTTTGTTATTTTAGCCTCAATCTCTTTATTTGGAGAAGAAGGCACTCTTATAAATACAGACTGCCCTAATTCTATTCCCGTAATCGACCTTTCGGGAACTTGTATTTCAACTTCTAATTTGCTAATATCCGCCACATTTGCAATAGGAGTTGAAGCCGCTATTGAAGCGCCAACAGCCATATAAGTAGTTGTAACATATCCAGCTATTGGAGTTCTTGCGGGAGCGTATGCATAATTTGCGCCTATTACAAATCTGTCAATTAAGGCTATAGTGTCTCCTTTTTTAACAAAACTTCCTTCATATTTAAGAATATTCGCTATTTTTCCAGGAACATCGGAAGATATTTCTACTTCTTTAATAGCCTTAATTTCAGCCGACAAATCCAAATATTCGTTTAGATTCTGCCTTATCGGAGCTGCAACCAAAACGCTTATAGGATTTTCTTTTCTTTGCAAATCTTCTTTTTTCTTACAAGATATAAATAACAATGTAAAGAAAACGAAAAAAACTAAAATATTAATTTTATTTTTTAAGCTCATAATTTTTAATCTCCTAATTAATAATATTAAATCATTTATGTAAATCTAAATTCCTAAAAGTTTAAGAACCTGAAGAGCGCTTGACAAATATTCGTAAATAGCTTGCAAATACGAAAGTTGAGCGTTCAAATAAGTCACTTCCGCATCATTCACTTCAAGCATAGAAATACTTCCGCCTCTATATTGTCTCTCCGCCATTTGTAATGCATAGGCCGCCGTTCTTGCATTTTCAGCCTGCGATTCTAAATTCAATGCTTGAGAGCGAGCCGTTGATATTAAATCTCTGCTGCTAACCTCTATAGTGTCTCTTAACTGCGAATAATTTAATTCCATCTGTTTTATACTCAAATCTATCTGTTCCGCCGATTTTGCCGTAGAAGAAAAAGGAAGAAGAGAATCCAAATTATAACTTAAAGTAAAACCGACTCCCCAATTAAATTGTCCGTTTTTTCCTCTATTATTTCTCAATTTATTTCCCGTGCTTACTCCGACTGACGCGCTTCCCGTTAGAGTGGGCCACAAATAACTTCTTGCAACTTTTTTATTATATTCGAGCATTTGCAAATTATTTTCCATATTGCTTAATTCGATATTATTATTCATTATGATAGTAAGCAAATCTTCATAAGCCATATCTGGAACGGTTATATTCGTAGCGTCCAAAATATTTCCTACAAGTTCCACTTCATCCGCAATATTCGTGAGTCCAATTTGTCTGATAAAAGTCAATTTCAAACTTTGATATTGATTGCTTAAAGTTATAATTTGAGGCTTTGTATTTTCATATTGAACTCTCGAATTCAAATATTCATATTCCGAAACCTGCCCGTTTCTATATTGAATATAATTATAATTCATTCGATTGCTATAATTTAATTGAGATTGCAAATAAACTCTATAATTTTCCTGAGCTATAAAAGTGTTATAAAATGCAAGTTTTGTATTTAAATCTACGCTTTTAGCGTTATCATAATAAGTGTTTTTCTTCATTTTTAGATTTATATCGTTCGCTTTATCGGTATTCCAATTTCTAAATCCCGTGAAAAGCGTTTTTGACAATGTGGCTGTAGCGCTTAAAGTGTCGCCCCAATTCGTCAAAGTCAAATTTCTATTGTCGTTCCATGAATCCGTTTCGCCCAAATTGAGACTTCCGTTTACCGAAAGAGAAGGCAAAAATAAATCGGAAAAAGAGCCGTCTTTTTGAGCTTGAGCGATTTTTACATCGTATTCCGCTATTTTCAAAGTTTTATCGTTATCGGAAGCTATTTTCAAAGCGTCTTCCAAATTTAGACGAACTTTAATATTGTTTGTATTTTCATTAGAATTTTGATTCGTTTCGTTTATATTTTCCGTCATATCTTGAGAATATAAAACCATATTCAAAATTAGAAGCAAAAATAAAATAAATTTCACAATAAACTCCTCGTTTAAGAATTGTTTATAATTTTTATTAATTAAAGAAAGATTATAAACTTCAAATTAAAAATATCAATATAATTTTTTATTTAATTCGTATTATTTATTAGACGAATAACTTTTAAAAAGGTTCCGTATCCGATTTAATAACAAAAATTTATATTTTTCGTAAAAATCTATTATTCTCCAATATCTCCTAAAGCGTATTCAATACTCGCTTTATTTTCAATGCTTGCCGTATCTTTAGCGGCATAATCTTTAAGCGGAATTCTATTTCTTATCGCAGCGTAAACTGTTGGAACTATTACCAAAGTAAACATTGTCGAAACGGTAAGTCCGCCTAATAACGCTATTGATAAAGGTTTATACATTTC
>CAKVCG010000156.1 GCA_934725525.1 uncultured Brachyspira sp.
ATTTCTTTATCATAGCATAATTTTAAGAATTCGTTTTTTGTAGTAAAATTTTCTTCTTCCAAATAATTTGCTATTTCATAAATATTTTTTCCTTCCGCTATGGTTAATTTGCTCATTACTTGCTTTCCGCTATTTATATATTTCATTATGTCAATCATATTCATGGTTTTATTTAATTCGTAATATCCGCTTAAAAGTTTTTTATCGTATTTTAAATATTTGGAAATTAAAGAAAATAATTTTGCGTTTCTGATTAATCCTTGCAATTCGAGTTTTCTTGCAATCGAATTAGCGCCTTCGCCTTGCCTTATTTCAAAATATACGATTTCTTTATATTTGCTCGTTGGACTTATATTGTATAAAGTAAATATTCCCGCAAAAATCACGGCTATTAGTAGTAGAGTTATTATAATTAATAGTTTTTTCATAATGAATTTATAATTTTTTTATTCGTATTTAATTAATTTCAATCGATTAATATATAAAATATTATTACAAATTTGTCAATAATGATATGAACATAAAAACTTGTATTCGTTTATTTATATGCTATTATTAACAAATGAATAAAAATAAAAAAATAGAATTGCTTTCGCCTGTGGGAGATGAAAGAGGATTAAAAGCGGCTGTTAATTCGGGAGCTAATGGAGTTTATTTTGGAGCAAAAAGTTTTAACGCGAGGGAATATGCTGCGGAAAACTTTGACGATAAAACTATAGAAAATGCAATTAAATTCGCAAAATTAAGAAATGTAAAAGTTTATATCACGGTTAATACTTTGGTTTACAATGACGAAATAGATAAAGCTATTTTGCTTATAAAAAATATTTACGATATGGGAGCGGATGCAATTATCGTTCAAGATTTGGGAATAATAGATATTATCAGAAATAATTTAAATATTCCAATGCATGCAAGCACTCAAATGTCATGCAATAATACTTATAGCGTTAAACTGCTTGAAAAATTAGGAATAGAGAGAGTCGTTCTTGCAAGAGAGACAAGCATTGAAAATATAAAAGAAATTAGAAAAAACACGAATATTGAACTTGAAACATTTATTCACGGAGCTTTATGCGTAAGTTTTTCGGGGCAATGCGCCTATTCGTATTTGCATGGAGGAAGAAGCGCAAACAGAGGAGCATGCGCTCAAGCTTGCAGAATGGAATATAGAGGCGGGAAAACTAATTATCCTTTAAGCGCAAAAGATTTAATGACTATAGATATTATTCCAAATTTAATTGAATCGGGAATTAATTCTTTTAAGATAGAAGGAAGAGCTAAAAGAAGCGAGTATGTTGCAATAACTACTTCGATTTATAGAAAAGCTATAGACTTTGCGCTACAAAATAAAAATATTGAAACGGAAAAATATAAAGAAAGTTTAATAAAAATTTTTAATCGCGGCGGATTTAGCGAAGGTTATTATTATAATTCAAAAGATATATTTGAAAATTATAAACCTAATCATAACGGAGAGTTTATAGGAAAAATAACGGATTATAAGAAAAATAAAATTTATATTAAAACCGATAAAGAATTAAATGTATATGACGGACTTTCTTTTGGAGAGAGCGGAAAAATTGGAATGCAAATTTCCGATTTATATAAAGAAAATATTAGAGTTAAAAACGGAAAAGGTAATTTAAGTTTCAGCGCGGTTTTGAAAAATATTAATGTCGGAGATAAAGTTTACAGAACGACAGATAAATCTCAAATGGACGAAGCGAATATTATAATTGAAAGCGATAATTTTAAACATTCGCTTAATTTGAACTTAATTATTGACTTAGATAAAAAGATAAAATTTGAAGTTAGTTGCGATTATAATAAAAAATTAAATATAGAATATACGAGCGATTATTTAGTGGAAAAAGCTAAAAATTCCGAAACGAAAGAAAGCGATATTATAAAAGCGTTATCAAAAACGGGCGGAACTGTTTTCAAATTTGAAAATATAAATATTATTATAAATTTTGAAAAGCCTTTTATTCCCGTAAAAGTTTTAAATGAAGCGAGACGAAGTATAATAAACTCTCTTGAAAAAATTTTAATTCAAAATCGAAAAATAGATTATGATAAAAATATAAAAAATATATTTAAAGAAAAAATAGAATATCCAAATACAAATCTAAAAGTCGCAATAATAAGCGATATAAATCATAAAGTTAAAGATTATGACAAAATAATTTTATTTCCAAAAATATACGATACCAATATTAAAAAATTTTTTAATGAAGGTTTAATTGATGGAATAATTTTACCGCATATAACTTTTGATAAGGATATTGAATTAATAAAAAATATAGTTTCAAAAGATATGATAGTTATTTGCAATAATTTAGGACAAATTGAGGCTTTACTTGGAGAATGCGTAATTTGGGCTGGAATTGGAATGAATACTATAAATAACAAGACGGTTGATTTTTTATATAAACTTGGTGTTTCGGTTGTTATATCTTCGATTGAAGCTGGAAAAAAATTAAAAAATACAATATCAATAAAGCGAGGATTTATACCTGCCATGAATTTTGCTTTTTGTCCAAAAAGTATTGCAATAGGCTGTGATAAATGTAAAGAAAAAGATTTAATAGATTTCAAAAATAATGCGGTTATATTCGATTGCATTAGAATGCATAATAAGATAAGTTTTATTCTTGAAAATATAAACAATAAAAATGGAGAGATTGATATTTTTATTTGAATAATTATTTTAGTCGTATATTTTTATATTGATAAATTTATTTTTCTATATATAATTCAATACTAAATTATTATATAATAAAAAATAAAAATGGTTTAAGAAAAATGTCAGAAAATTTTGTAAATCAATATTAAATGGTAAAAAATTTAATTTGCCATATAGCAGATTAATAAAGAAACCCTAAATAGAAACTATTTTAACTTTATAATCTTTTATCTAAATATCTCATACTTATCCATTTCTTCTTCAATTTTTTTGTCGATACTTTTCGCTTTTTCAATTTCTTCTTCCGATATATTTTTAGCGTTTGATTTTTTTGTTTTATATAATTTTTCTATTATAGAAGATAAAGTTTCAGTTTCGCTTGGAGTAAGATTCGTAAAGGCAAATCTCAAATTCGGAAGTATTTCTATAAATTTATTTTCTTCAATATTTTTAATAACTTTGTC
>CAKVCG010000157.1 GCA_934725525.1 uncultured Brachyspira sp.
ATAAAAATTTTACTATAGCTTTTAGAACGGATATGGACGCTCTTCCAATGGACGATTTAAAAACTTGCGAATATTCTTCTAAAGAAAAAGGAAAATGTCATGCATGCGGACATGATGTTCATATTGCAATTTTAACGGGAATTGCAAAATATTTTTCTAAAATAAAACCGCCATGCAATATCAGATTAATTTATCAGCCCGCCGAAGAAACCACAGGAGGAGCAAAACCTATGATAGACGAAGGCGCTTTAGATAATGTTAATATTATTTACGGTTTGCATGTTCGTCCCGAAATAATGGCGGGACAAATAAGCGTAAAATATGGCGTTATGTATGCAAGCTCGAATATGTTCGATATTAGAATATTTGGAAAATCATCTCATGGCGCAAAATCCTACGAAGGAATAGATTCTATAATCGTAGCTTCTAATATTTTAAATCAATTGCATAATTTTGTGTCCGCTTTTACCGATGGAAGTATGAGATTGCATATCGGAACTATAAAAGGAGGAAGCGCAAGAAATATAGTAGCCGATTTCGTTCAAATGGAAGGAATAATAAGAATGTTATGCAATGACGAAACAAGAAATAAAAGATTATCAATGATAGAAAAAATTATTTTAAATACCGCAGACTCTTTTAATGCAAAAGCGGAGTTTATAAATATGCCTTCTTATCCCGCTTTAATTAATCATACCGAAGCCGTAGATATTATTAAAGAAAACGGTTTTAATATATTGGGAAAAGAAAATGTTTTTATAGAAGAAAATTCAAATATGACAACGGAAGATTTTAGTTATTATCTTCAAAAAGTTTCGGGAGCTTTTTTTAGTTTGGGAGTTTCAAATAAAAATATAAATATTCCTATTCATAACGGTTTATTCGATATTGACGAAAGAGCTATTAATATAGGAGTTAATATGCAAATAGCCAATGTATATGAAACTTATAATAAAAAAGATTTGTTTATTAAGAAATAAAAAATTAAAATAAAATATTTTAAAACAAGGAGATTAATATGTCATCACTATTTACGGGAGCGGGCGTAGCCCTTATAACGCCATTTACAAAAGACGGACAGGTTAATTATAAAAAATTAGCCGAACTTATCGAGTTTCAAATAGCGAATAAAGTTGACGCTATAATTGCAGCTGGAACGACAGGAGAGAGCGCTACTTTGACGAGAGAAGAGAGAATCGAAGTTATAAAATTCTGCATAGAAGTGACTAATAAAAGAACTATGCTTATAGCTGGAACGGGAACGAATGTCACGGCGACTGCGGTAGAACTTACAAAAAAATCTTACGAATACGGAGCGGATGCGATTATGGCGGTTACTCCTTATTATAATAAAGGAAACGATAGCGGACTTATAGATTATTTTACTCAAATAGCAAACGCCGCAAAATGTCCGATTATAATGTATAATGTGCCTTCAAGAACGGGAGTTAAATTGCCAATTTCTGTGATTAAAAAATTATCGGAAGTTTCAAATATAGAAGCGATAAAAGAAGCGAGCGGCGATATAAGTTATACGGCTGATATAGCGAGCGAAGTTCCTAATTTAGATTTATATTCTGGAAATGACGATATGGTGACTCCAATATTAGCTTTGGGAGGAAAAGGAGTAATATCTGTAACAAGCAATATTGTTCCTAGAGAAAATCATGATATGGTTATGAATTATCTAAACGGAAACATTAAAGAAGCGATTAAAACTCAAATACATTTTATAGATTTAATAAGAGCTATGTTTATAGAAGTTAATCCCGTGCCTATAAAATACGCGATGAATATAATCGGTTTTGAAGTTGGAGATTGTCGTTCGCCTTTAGGACCTTTAAGCGAAAAAAATAAAGAGCATGTAAAAGAGATAATAAAAAAATACGGAGTTAAAAAATGAATACGATTAAAATAATTATTCATGGAACGGGAACAATGAGTTCTATTTTAAAATCTGTCGCAGAAGCCGAAGAAGATTTAGAGGTTTCGGGTTTTGCTGACGATTTAACTAATGAAAAAGGCGATATAATAATAGATTTTTCGCATTTTTCGAGAATTCCAAATATGCTTAATTTTGCAGTCAATAATAATATTCCGATAGTAATTTGCACTACGGGTTATGACGATAAAATATTGAGTCAAATTAAAGAAGCGTCTTCAAAAATTCCAATTTTGCTTTCGTCAAATACTTCTATCGGCATAAATTTAATGAACGATTTAGTTTCAAAAATGGCGACGGTATTAAATAATTTCGATATAGAAATTTTGGAAACGCATCATAATAAAAAAGTCGATTCTCCAAGCGGAACGGCAAAAACTTTATTTAATGCAATAAATCAAACTTTGGAAAATAAAATGAATTTGATTAACGGACGGGAAGGAAATCATAAAAGAGATAAAAACGAAATCGGCATTCATTCTATTAGAGGCGGTTCGGTTGTAGGCGAGCATAGAGTTATATTTTACGGAGACGATGAAGCGATTGAAATAAAACATTCGGCTATGTCGAAAAAAATATTTGTTTATGGCGCTATAAAAGCGGCTAAATTCTTGATTGGAAATAAACCGAATCTTTACGGCATGAAAGATGTTTTATCTTAAAAAATTAAATATTATAACTTAAGCGGTTTTTATGCCGTTTAAGTTTATAATTATATAGTGTTATTTTTTATTATTACTAAAACCGTAAACGCTAAAATATCTAACTTGAATATCATCAATATCGTCTTCTATATTTTTTAAGAAGAATTTTAAGTTAAGTCCGATTAGATAATTATTATTCAAAGCTATAAATCTTTCTTTTTTGTTATCGGCGTTCAAAGAATAATCGTTCACTATCATATTAACATCTATATGAATATCGGAGAGAATATAACCGTCTTCTAAAATTTCAGTAGTTATCAAAACAAAATTATTTAAATATTCGTATTCAGCATAAGCTCCAGAATCTAAAGAATATTTTTTTAATTCGGTATTATCAAGAAAATTTTCAACTCCTTCTTTAATAGCTTTTTCAATATTTTTATCTTTATAAATTTTTTCTCTAACTTCTTCTTTGCTTATTCTTCCGCAGGAATTTTTAAT
>CAKVCG010000158.1 GCA_934725525.1 uncultured Brachyspira sp.
GTTATAAATAATTCTTTTCTATTTATACCGCTTTCTTTTATCGCATCTCCAACCGCTTTTTCGTTTAAATATGCGGCAGCAGTGTCGATTAATCTGTAGCCCGTTTCCAAAGCGTCCAAAACCGCTCTTTTACATTCGTAATAATCAGGTATTTGATATACTCCGAAACCTAATATTGGCATTTCCACGCCGTTGTTTAATTTTGCCGTAGGCACGGCTTTACCGAAATTTTGCATTGTAATTTCTCCTTTTTTTAATATTGAATTTTTAATTAATTAATATCTTCTTCCAAATGAAGAGTGCTTTTGATTTCGTTCTAATTTTTCTATGGCTTTCATTTCTTCTTCTGAAAGTTCAAAATCGAATATAGAAATATTTTCTTTAATATGAGCTGGATTGCTTGAGCCTGGAATTGCCACGACTCCGCTTTGCAAATGCCATCTTAAAATTATTTGAGCGGACGACTTATTATGAGCCTTTGCGATAGACGAAATAGTTTTATCTTCAAAAAGTTTTATTCTATTAGCTCGTCCTCCCAAAGGATACCAAGCTTCCATAATTATTCCTTTATCGTTAGCGTATTTTATAACATCTTTTTCTTGAAAATACGGATGAATTTCGTTTTGAATCAAAGACGGCATGATAATTATTTGTTTCAAAAATTTTTCCAAATCGTCAATGTAATAATTTGAAAGCCCCAAAGAGCGAATCTTTCCTTCTCTAACCGCTTTCTCCATAGCTTTGTAGGCTTTCACATCGTTTGCATCAGGATGATGCAATAACATTAAATCTATATATTCCACGCCCAATTTTTTAAGCGCATCGTTTATAGATTTTTCGGCGTTGGCGTATTGATTCATATATAATTTTGTGGTTATAAAAATCTCTTCTCTCGGAACGCCCGATTTTTTTATAGCCTCTCCGACTCTATCTTCGTTTCCGTAAATATAAGCCGTGTCTATTAATCTATATCCGTTTTGAAGCGCCGATAAAACCGAGTTATAGCATGTGTCTCCATGTAGCTGAAAAGTCCCTATTCCTAATATAGGCATTTCGTATCCGCTATTTAAACGAACCGTTGGGGCTTTTCCGTTTTTTCCTTTTTCTAAATCGAAATTGGAAACTGAATTACCCGATTTAGAATATAATTCTTCGCTCGCTATACAGCCGAAGATAATCAAAAATAAAATTGTCGTTCCAAAAAATATTAACTTTTTCATTGAAAATGTCTCCTTTTGTTTTTATTTATTTTTTATTTTGTAGTTTTATTATATCATTGAAGTTAACTCTAGAGTCAATAGTAAAATTTAATTTTTTTTAATTTAATTAATCAATGGTTTGAATTTTAAAATATTAAATAATTTGAAGCAAATACTTTTATTTTATATCTGTTTATACTTGAAAGGCATAACTAATATAATTTTTCTCTGTAAAAATATAATTAATTAAACTTGCAATAAATATTAAGGTGTATTATTATCTATAATTAAATATAGGAATAAAAATATTTATGCAAGCGCAAATTAAATATGATGTTAATCCAAATATACCATTAATATTAAATAATTTTTATGTGGATGAATGCGTTAATTTTATGAAAAATAATATAACAGACGATAGTATAGATTTAACGCTTACTTCTCCTCCTTATGATAATTTAAGAATTTATAACGGGTTTATTTTTAATTTTAAAGAAATAGCGATAGAACTTTACAGGATTACAAAAAAAGGCGGCGTTGTAGTTTGGGTTGTCGGAGATAAAATTAAAAACGGCAATAAAAGTCTAACGAGTTTTAAACAAGCTTTATACTTTCAAAAAATAGGCTTTAATGTTCATGATGTTATGATATACGCAAAGAAAAATACTCCGTTTATGCGCTCAAACGCTTATACCAATAGTTATGAATATATGTTTGTTTTTACTAAAGGTAAGCTTAAAACTTTTAACCCGATTAAAGAGCCTACGGTAAGAAATGGAATGGAGATGCTTGTAGCTAATAAAGGTTCTGACGCTAAAAATAATAAAGTTTTAAAAGAATTAAAAAAAGAAAAAACAAAAAGCAATATTTGGTATTATGCCGTAGGTTTAGGCGGAACTACCAACGATAAGGAAGCGTTTCAACATCCAGCAGTTTACCCAGAGCAACTCGCCCTTGACCATATTTTATCTTGGAGTAATGAAGGAGATATAGTATTTGACCCAATGTGCGGTTCGGGAACGACTTGCAAAATGGCTTTTTTATCTAACAGGAATTTTATTGGAGTAGATATAAGCGAAGAATATATAGAAATAGCAAAAAATAGATTAAAAAAATATAAAGGTTAATTTTAATGAATATAAATAACTTTGTCATAGCAAATAAAGATATAGATAATATTGTTAAAAATTCTGTAGGCGTTATTAAAGCTCTCAATGGAAATTCCGCTATAGTTTTATTTATTGGTAAAAATGAACTTAAAAGAACCGAAATTGAAAATTTGGAAATTATTGATATTTATAAAACAGGAAAAGGTTATAAAAATAAAATATGTAATATTTGTCATATATTAAAACCTACCAATGATTTTGAAATAAATCAAACCGATACCAAAGGAATAAAAACTACACGACCAAGTTGCAGAGAATGTAGAAAAGCTATAGACGGAGTAAAACTTTCAAATGCAGAAAAAAGGAGAATGGATAAAATAGCCCCAACAAAAGGAAGCATTTTTGTATGTCCTATATGCGAAAAAAGAAGCATAGTAGGAGTTACTGCAAATCTTGTAAGAGACCATAACCATGAAACAGGCGAGGGCAGAGAATGGATTTGCGATAGTTGTAATACGGGACTTGGACGATTTAAAGACAATCCAAAATTTTTAGAAAAAGTTATTGAATATTTGCACAAATACGAAAAATAATTATTTAATTCCTATATCTTTTAACAATTTGATTTAATTTATCTAATATACTTTACAGAAAATACTTTTATTTTATATCCGTTTATACTCAAAAGGCATAACTAAAAAATATTATATTTTTTTAATATATTAAATA
>CAKVCG010000159.1 GCA_934725525.1 uncultured Brachyspira sp.
AACGATATAATTTATATAAAATATTTTTTAAAATTATTGATAAACTTAAATAAAAAATATTTATATTTATGCAATTATAAAATGCGACTAAAAAATTAACCATATTAAAAAACTGCGATAAATAAAATTTGGAATAGTTATTAAAAAAATACAATTCATGCTTTGCTTTGCTTTGCTTTGCTTTGCTTTGCTTTGCTTAACAAAATTATAGTATGTCAACTTACAGTGAATATTTTCAATCATAATTATATTTTAGCATACCTTTTTATTTCTGTCAATAGTTTATTTTACTTTAACTATATTGATTTGTTTTATATATTCGTATATAATTATATTATAATATAGTTATATATAAAAAATAAGAGGTTGATATTATGAAAAAAAATATTGTAGAAAAAAAAGAAGTTATTAATTCTAAAAATAAAAATGCGTTAATCGAAGACGATTGCGAAGTTAATATCAATAACGGAAATATAGCTTCTCTAATTCCAAAACTTCCAAATGACGAAGAATTTACAATTCTTGCGGATTTTTTCTCCGTGTTTTCGGATTCTACAAGATTAAAAATAATATCCGCCTTAAGCGAAAAAGAATTATGCGTGCATGAATTATCTTCTTTGCTAAAAATGAAACAGCCTTCCATATCTCAACATTTAAAAACTTTATGGCAGGCTAAAGTCGTTAAAAAAAGAAAAGTCGGGCTTCATGTATTTTATAGACTTGACGACGAACATATAGAAAAAATTTATACTTGGGGGTATGAACATGTTAAAGAATAAAGAAAAATTTTTATTTATATTAGAAATGATACTTGGAGCTATAGTATTGTTTTTGATATACTCTATCCATGAGAAGATTCATGGAATTACGGAATATATAATATTTTTTATTCCATATTTAATTTTAGGAAGAGAAGTATTTAAAAACGCCGCTATTGATTTTATCAAAGGAAAATTTATGCGCGAAAGTTTTCTTATGAGCGTTGCCACAATCGGAGCTATTATACTTCATGAATTTCCCGAAGCTTTAGCAGTTTTAATGTTTTATAGAGTCGGAGATTATTTTGAAGATATGGCGGTTAATAAATCGAAAAGAACAATATCCGCTTTAATGTCGATTCGTCCCGATTCTGCAAATATAATAAGAGAGAACGGAAATATAGAAAAAGTCGATATATCTAAAATTTGCATTAACGATAATATAATAATCAATCCTTTTGAAAAAGTGCCTTTGGATTCTATAATTTACGAAGGCGAAAGTTGGATTGATACAAAAGCATTAACGGGCGAAAGTATGCCGAAAGCGGTTAAAATCGGAGATGAAGTTTTAGCGGGAACTATAAACGGAGACGCTTCTATAAAAGCAAAAGTTATAAGAGAATATGCAGAATCTTCCGTAGCTAAAATATTAAAATTAGTTCAAGATTCGCAAAATAGAAAGGCAAATATTGAACAGTTAATAAGCAGATTTTCGGGAGTTTATACTCCGATTGTAGTATTCGGCGCAATAGCATTAACTATTATTCCGACTTTAATTTACGGAGCAGACACTTTCAATAATTGGTTTAATCGTTCGCTTACGCTTTTGGTAGTTTCTTGTCCTTGCGCTTTTATGGTTGGAATTCCATTAACTTATTTTTCTTCGATTGGCAGAGCTTCAAAATTAGGAATAATGGTAAAAGGCGGAATATTTTTAGATTTACTTTCAAAAGTTCAAACTGTAGTTTTCGATAAAACGGGAACTCTTACGAAAGGCGAATTTTCTATAAAAGAAATTTTTAATAGCGGATTATACGATAACGAGACGCTTTTAAAATATTCGGCTTATGCGGAGTCGGGTTCTTCGCATCCGATTGCAATATCGATAGTGGAATATTATAAAAAGAACGGCGGAAAAATAGAAGATAATTTAATTTCAAATCATAAAGATATTAGCGGAAAGGGAGCGATAACTACGGTTGAAAATAAAAATATTATAATTGGCGGAAAAGAATTATTAAAACAAAATGATATAGATATTCCTGAAAATTATAATAAAAATATTAATGTTCATATAGCGATAGACGGAAAATATGCGGGCGGATTTTTTATTGACGATAGCGTAAAAGAAGATTCTAAAGAAGCTATAATATCGTTAAATAAAATGAATATAAAAACGGGTTTAATAAGCGGAGATAATATTGATAGAGTCGAAAGTTTTGCTAAAGAAATGAATATATCGGTATTCAAAGGCGGATGTTTGCCTGACGATAAAGTTAGTTCTTTGGAAGAAATGATGAAAGATTCTAAAGCTTCAATATTTGTCGGAGACGGAATAAACGACGCGCCTTCTTTGGCAAGAGCCGATATTGGAATAGCGATGGGCGGTTTGGGTTCTGACGCCGCTATTGAAAACGCCGATGTCGTTATAATGGATGATAAACCTTCAAAAGTCGCGACCGCAATTAAACTTGCAAAAAAGAATCATATTGTTGTAGTTCAAAATATTGCGCTCGCTTTGGTTATAAAATTTGCCGCTATAACTTTAGGAGCTTTGGGACTTGCTTCAATGTGGCTTGCGATTTTTGCCGATACGGGAGTTACTGTTATTGTCGTTCTTAACGCTTTAAGACTTTTATATCCTTTAGGCGAAAAAGCGGAAGATTTACCTGAATTAAAAGAAGGTTGCGATATAAAGATAACAAATTGCGATTGCGAATGCAAAAATCATTGAATAAATTGAAATAGAATTTAAGTAAAGTAAAAAGAATAGGCGTAAAAATCGCGTCTATTCTTATTCTATTAATCGAATGCCTACGACAAAAATTTTATTCTCTTTTAATATCAAAAAGAATTAATTTTAATTAAGCGACTGCTAAAACTCATATCTTAAAAATTAAATTTTCATGCAATAACAGACTTTATATTTATTTGTTTTTTTAATTATTATAAATTATAATATTACGAATAAAACATAAACAAAAAGGTTTTTATTAAATGAAAAAAATATTTTTTATAATTATTTTATTTTCAATATTTGGAT
>CAKVCG010000160.1 GCA_934725525.1 uncultured Brachyspira sp.
GACACTTCGGATTTTGAAAGTATTTGAAATGCATGAGTTAATAAACCGTCTCCAATAAGTATTGCGTTCGCCTCTCCAAATTTTACATGAGCGGTTGGTTTTCCTCTTCTCAAATTATCGTTATCCATAGAAGGCAAGTCGTCATGCACTAAAGAATATGTATGAATTAATTCAAGAGATATCGCGGGAATTATTGTCTTTTTATAATCTCCTTCAAATAATTCACAAGAGAGACAAGCAAGAATAGGTCTTAATCTTTTGCCTCCAGCTTCAAGAGGATATTTAAGCGCTTCTATAAAAAAATTTTCTATATCAATATCGCTTTTCTCAAAAATTTCGTTTATATTTTTATTAATTTCTTTTAATCTTATGTCTATATATTCTTTTAGATTTACTCCCATAGAATAACCCGATTATAATTTTATTTTTAATTATTATATAGAAAGACTTAAAAATGTAAAGTTGCTTTATTTTTCATTGCGAGATTTATTGAAACCAATACAAATAAAAAAGCACCGCAATAAATACGATGCCTTTTGTCTTATCAATTTTGTCAGTTTTAAATTAAAATGTTATTATTATTGTTTTTTGATTTCAGTAGTGCCAGTAGTGCCTGTGGCAGTGCCAGATATAGCGCTTTTAAATGTAATGTTTGCACCTGAAATTCCTACATCCTCACCGTTTATTGTATATTCTGTTTTTTCAGAATTCCAATCGGTCTCTGGTATTTGAAACTTTAAACTAAAAGGAGCAGTCATTGTTAAATTTCTATTCTTGTCGATAGTAAAACTAACGCCATCTCCACTCCAACTTCCAGCAATATCTGAAACTTTAAAAGTTGGGTCTGTGCCTTTATCTTTACAAGAAATAAAAGCAACCATTAAAACTGATAAAACGATAAGAATAATTTTTTTGTTGTTCATGTATGAACTCCTTAATATAAATTTTGTATTTATAACTAAACAAGGATTTTTTATTTTCCTTGATAAGCTATCGAAAGTAAATTTGATTGAAGTTAAAAGAGATTTAACTAAATTATTTTTTATAGTCATCGCCGAAAGGCGCACAACGTGTGCGAAGACATTGCCTGCGACAAAGTCGGGCAGACGCCAAGCAATCCAATTTGTATAAAATTTCTTTAAATTTGGATTGCTTCGTTTGGCAACATGCCCGCAGAAGCGCGCTCGCAATGACAAAGTTTTTGCAAAACGAATAAAGACGCTTAAAAAATTAAATTCCCTAAAAAATTGCAATATATAAAATTTAAAATTATTATTTAAATATAATTTTGGTATGCGTTGCGTTGCGTTGCGTTGCGTTGCAAATGTGCATATAGTATGCTAATTTATAGTATTTTTTATTAATCATAAATAATTTATCCGCCATTACTAACTTTATCAAAGTATAGCAAAATTAAAAATATGTCAAGCGTTAATTTTATTTAAATTATAAATCTACTCTTCCAATCTTATCGACTTTATGGCATCCAAACAAATCTCTCTGTTTTCTTCTCCATTATAAGTAAACCAAATAAGCAAAGCAAGTTTATTTGTAACGGCGGCTACAGTTATTATATTGTCATCGTTATCCAGTTTTTTTTCGTAAGCTATATTTTTTATATTATCCGCTTCAATTTTTATATCCAATTGTTTTCCTTTATCTTCATCCGCTATATCCATTTGTTTAATCACATAATCCATTATAATGTCGGTTTCTTCGTTTGAAAAAGTATAAACCTGCATTGCAATATAAATATTAATATCTCTGAATTCCACAAGAGTTTTATCGTTTCTATTCATATTCATCCGCATTGGCAAAACGATTGTAAATCCGCCCGCGACCAGATAACGCGCTTTTTCCGTTCTAAATCCAATATTAATATTTTGCTTACGATTAATTTTATTTTCTTCAAAAAATTTTACCAAATTTGAATCGTCCAAATATTCGGCGACTTTTATTAAAATATCGTAAGGGTATTTCAAATTTTTATCTTTTTTATAAGCTTCTTGAAAAGAATAAATTATTTCTTTATAAAGTTTTTTTTCCTTATCGTCTATAATCTCTCTAAACGGAAAATAAAGCCATATCATGCTAATTAAACTTTTAAACCAAAATTGAGCGTTCATCTCTTCGTCATTCCAAATAAAAAAATCTTCCGCAAAAACTTTTTTATCTTCTTTATTCGCTGCAATTAAATCTGTAAACCAAGTTTTTCCCCAATATCCCAAAGTAGAAAGAGCGAAAAATTCTTTTTCAATAATAGGGTAATCGTAAGGCATCGCTATCATAAAATTTCCAAAACCTTTTTCATGATGTTCCAATAGCATTTTTGAATAATCGGTTAAAGAATCTATAAAAAATTTTTTGAGTTTCTTAAAATCTCTATCCGTAAAATATCCGCTTGGGTCTTTATATTCTTCGCTTTCTTCAAATTTTATATCGAGTCTTCGCTCTATTCTATCCAAAACATTAATAACGAATTTATGATAACCCGCTCCAAAAGTTCCCGCACTTACAGTTACAAATAAAGTATCGTCTTTATATTCAAAATATATTGGGTCGGAAGTCGGGTGAAAAGAATATATTAAAGTATTTTCGTTTTCTATTATCGAATATTCCGACATCATTACAAGCGGGTTGATGCTAACTTCATTTAAAGACGAAACTATCGCTTTAAATAATCTATCTCGATTAGGAATAACTCGTTTATTATCAAATTTTGCGTAAAGTAAAAATTCTACATTCATAATATTTTGCAAATATAATAACACTTTTAATTATTTTATCAAGCATTTTGATTAATAAATATTAACTTTTATAAATGGTTGTTTTTAAGCAAATTGGTAAAAATAAAAATTATTTATTCATATATTTATTCACTATTTCATCGTCTTCTAAAGCGGTTAGAATTTCAACTCCGTCATTTGTAATTGCAATAGTATGTTCGTAATGCGAAGATAAAGAACCGTCCTTTGTTATCACAGTCCAATTATCTTCTTCAATTAAAATAGAATG
>CAKVCG010000161.1 GCA_934725525.1 uncultured Brachyspira sp.
TTTGATAAGTTTTCCATAAATAATATTTTTTTATTTACGGCGTTTACAAAATAATTATAAAATACAACCGAAGGAATCGCAATTATGAGTCCAGCCGCCGTAGTTAGTAGAGCGTTTGCTATTCCCGAAGCCAAAGCCGTAGAGCGTCCGCTTCCAACGGTAGAGATAACGGCAAAAGATTGAATCATTCCAAGTATTGTTCCAAGAAGCCCAAGCAGTGGAGCCACCGTAGAAATTGTAGAAAGCGCCGCAATAAATCTTTCTAATTTTGGAAGTTCTTTATTCGCCTGACTTTGCATATATTCTTTTGAAGCTTTTGAATTATTTAATCCCGCGATTATAATATTCGATAGAGGAGATTTACTCGTTTCGCATAAAGCTATAGCCGTTTTTATTTCGTTTTCTTTTATAAGAGAGACAATTTTCTGAGATAAAGAATCGTCTAAAGATTTTATTTTTGTGAAATAAATAAATCTGTCGACTATTATCGTTAATGCCATTACGGAAGAAATTAAAAGTCCTATCCAACATAGAGTCATAGCCGCATTTATTAAAGTATCCGCATTAAAAATACCGTTCATTTATAAAATACTCCAATTATTTATATAATGTAAATATTTTAATTTAATTAATGTAAAAAATCAACGATTAATTTATTTATAATTTTTTCTTTTTAATTGTATAATCGTTCTGTCTACGAAATAATCTATATATTTAAAATCCGTGGCGATATTTACCCTTATGAAACCTTTGAAATTTTTTCCAAACCATTCTCCGAAATCAATAGCAATTTTGCAATCATCTTGAATAAATTCTTTTACCCTATCTTTGCTCACGATATTTCGCAAATCAAAAAACGGCAAGTAAGTTCCTTCCAAAGGGCTTGTTATTATTTCTGGAATTTTATTTGAAAATTCTTCTCTTATATATTCGTAATTTCGTTTAATCGTTTTTAAAAGTCCGTCAACCCAATCCGCTCCGTATCTATATGCGGATTCTGTCGCTATCAATCCGAGCAAATTGAATTCGGTTCTATTTACTTTGCCGACAAACTTTATATATTTTCTTCTAATTTCTTCGTTAGGAATAATCACATGCGAATTCAAAAGGCTAGCCAAATTAAAAGTTTTGGAAGCGGCGTTTAATACGATAAGATTTTGATGATATTTACTTCCTACCGACAAAGCGGATACAAAAGGACGAACTCCCAAATTAATATCTTGATGTATTTCATCGGAAACTATATATAAATTATGCTTTTGGCAGATTTCAAAAACTTTTTCCATTTCTTCTTTTGTCCAAACTCTTCCGACAGGATTATGAGGATTGCAAAAAATTATTAATTTGACTTTATTTTTAGTTATTTTATCTTCCAATTTTTCAAAATCAATCGTAAAAATTCCGTTGTCGTTTTTCAAATCGCAAGTTATTAAATTCCTTTCGTTGTCTTTTATCGCGTTATGAAACGGATAATAAACGGGAGTGAGTATAATGGCGCTGTCGTTTTTATTTGTAAAGGCGTTTACTATTAAATAAAGCGCCGTCACCAAACCGCTTGAAAAAGAAACCCATTCTCTTTTCAAATCTATATTATATCTGCTTTTCTGCCAATTAAAAAAAGCATCAAAATAACTATCCCATAAATGAGTATAGCCGAAAACTCCATGCGATATTCTTTTATTCAAAGCCCCTATAACTTCGTCTGGCGCTCTGAATTCCATATCTGCAACCCACATTGGAATTAACCCTTCGGTTTTAAATCTTTTTTCAATTCCCGTATCCCATTTTACCGAATTTGTATTTTCTCTGCTAATCGTATATTTACGACAGAATTCTTCTATTTCCATATTATAACCTTTTGAATATTTTTTTATTTTAATTATATAAAATAAATTATAGAAGTTAATTTTGATTATGTCAATAAAAATTAAAGTCGTAAAAAATATAAATAAAAACCTTTCAAAAATAATAAATATAGTTTATAATATTTAGAATTATATTATTTTATTGGAATTATTAATTGTGGATTTATTACTTATTATATTTGTTATCGTTGTAGTTATAATATTTATTTTGATGTTTGGATTGCTTTTCTTTATATCTGGTATAGGAAGAATAGTCGGCCTTCTATCGTATTTAATATTTAGAAATAGGGAAGATTGCCCTTTTTGCCGTTGCAAAAAATCTATGAGAATGATTAAAACAGAAAGCGGGTATAAAAAAGTATGCGATAGATGTAAATTTTCAGTGGAGGTGGAAGATAAAAAATATAACGAATAGATTTACGAGGGGAGGGGGTTGAACCCTCATGCCTAAGCGCTAGATCCTAAGTCTAGTGCGTCTGCCAATTCCGCCACCCTCGCTTAAGTCTATTTATTATACATTATATAATATTTTTTTCAAGTATGAGTAAAGCCATATGACTAAATTACAAAAATTAAAAAAAACTTTTCAAGGATTAAAAAAATTTTTTATCGAGGATATATATTATACGGACACTTCTTTATTTAATCCCGTTAAAAGATTTTTTATAAATTTATTTAGAGTGATAGCATTTGCAATCACAGATTTTATGAAAGACGATTGCACAATAAGAGCGGCTTCATTAACATACCTTGTCACTTTATCGCTTATTCCCGCTTTGATTGTCGGACTTTTTATATTGAGAGTCTTTAATTTATATCAAAATATTTTTATAATAATTTTTGACTGGATGGAAACAAATGCCCCGTTTTACGAACCTATGGTTAGGCAGATACTTAATATAGCGGATAATACGAATTTGGCGAGTTTTGGATTAATAGGTATTATATCAACTTTGGTAAGCACGGGTTTAATACTTCATAATATACAGAAATCTCTTGTCAAAATTTGGCGAGTTAAAATAAAAACTTCGATTCCGAGAGTGGCGGCGAATTATATAGCTTTGCTTTTTTTGATTCCAATAATGATAGGAATATCTTTTTCGCTTATAACTTATATGCATATTAGCTCATATAATTATCCGACTATAAT
>CAKVCG010000162.1 GCA_934725525.1 uncultured Brachyspira sp.
ATTAAGGAGTGTAGTATGAAACTACTAAAAAAAATTACAATCTTATTATGCTTTTTGTCTTTGATAGCTTTCGTAAGCTGTAGCGCCGAAGATAAAAGCGGAGTAAAAGAAAAGGACAATACCGATGGAACTGAAATTACAGGCGGTGGAACAGGCGGAGGTTCTGGAACGGGCGGCGGAACTGAAACTACTGTAACTGGAAACTTTTATCCACCTTTTGGCGATTATAAAGATAGAAAAATTGGTTATTCCACTAGTAGTGGAGAGGATTTGACTATTACTAAAGTTTCTAAAGTAAGTGAAAATACTACTAAAATAAAAGGGTATGCTGCTAATAGTGATGGAGGAGCAAGAAGATTTGATTTTGATATTTCAAAATGGAATAAAACAATCAAAGATGGAAAAGATATTAAATCTGAGGCATTCAATATAGTAGCCGAACCAGCTTTGACAGATATTAGTATAGTTTATTATTACGATTCTTCAACTTTAGAAATAACTTTTAAAATTAATTATGGAAACGACTACTTATTTAAAGGAACTAAACAACCTTGAATAATATAATATAATTTTAAACTTTCAAGTTAAACGGGCGAGGTTAAAACTTCGTCCGTTGTTTTTTATTAAAAATATATTTAAAAAATTTTCCAATAATCCGAAAATGTTTAATAGCATATCGGAGTTTATATGAATATTAAAGTTGTTTTACTGTTTATAATAATAAATATGTTTCTTTTCGCTCAATATACGGCAAATAACGATATATTGATTAATACGGGAGCGGGAAGAGTGGACTATACTACATATACAATTTATGCGGACGCTACCGCCGATATGATTACAGATAAAGCATTGCAACCCGAAGCTTTTTTAATATTGCAACAACAAGCGGAAGAAGAGACAATAAAAACTTTATACGACACTTTAGCGAGAGTTTCGATAAATAGCGATTATACGATATATAATTTAATGGAAAGCGATAAAGATTTGACGGAAAAAATAATGGATTCTCTAAACAACGCGAGACTTTTGGGAGTTTCTTATCCGACAAGAACGAGCGTTAAAATTCTTATGGCTTTGGATATAATAACGAATAATTTAATTTCCGATTTTATTAATAGCGTTGACGCGTATAAAACCGAACCTATAGTAACTTATTTTGACGCGGGAGAAGATTATGACAGTTTGGTTGTAGACGCGAGAAATATAGGTTTTAATCCTTCTTTATTTCCTACGATTTATGACGAAGATGGAAACGCGATTTACGATATAGCTTATATAAATAAAAATGTCGCTTCAACTAACGGTTATATAACATATTCCACAAATTCTTATTTAACGAACGAGAATATTAAAAATATTATAGGAACAAATCCTTATAATGTCGTGGCTTGGAGAACGAGAGGAAGACTTTCGGGCGATTTAGTTATAGGAAACGAAGATGCAAGCATAATAATGAGCGGAACAAAATTGAAAAACGCTTTGAAAAATTGTAAGGTAGTTTTCATAATAGATTAAAATTTATTTCTTTGCTAAACTAAAAATAATTAATTAAATTATAGTATTATATAATAAGGAACATCTTAATGGATAGAGAATACGCGAATCATTTAATGGGAATTTATAAAGATAAAATATTGCATGAAAGAATGAAAAGAAGATTGGAATATTTTAAGCGAGTTTACGAAAGAGACAACGATAAAAGATTATTTGCCGAACTTGCTTTTTGTATATGCACTCCTCAAACTAAAGCGAGAAGCGGAGCGGCGGCTATAATAGACCTTTATAATCATAATTTGCTTTTTAGCGGAAGCGCCGAAAAAGTTGCGAATATTCTTATTAAACATGTGAGATTTCATAATATTAAGGCTCAAAATATAATCCTTGCAAGAAAAATTTATTTTCCGAAAGAAAAATTTATTTTGAAAGAAAGAATAAACGATGCCGTCAAAAACGGAACTATGGTTGAACTTCGCAATCAACTTGCAAAAGAAGTCAAAGGCTACGGACTCAAAGAAGCGAGCCATTTTTTAAGAAATATCGGATTCGGGCAGAGCATAGGAATATTGGATAGACATATTATGCGAGTTATGGATAAACTTGGAATACTCCCCGAAGGAATGACTCCAAAAACAAGTTTGACAAAAAATAATTATATAAGAGTCGAAGAGAATTTAGTAGAATATTCCAAAAAAGAAAATATACCGATGGAATATTTGGATTTCGTCTTTTGGTTTGACGCGACTAACGATATATTTAAATGATTTTTAATTTTTATTTCAATATAGCTCCCGTATTTGCCGATTGAACGAGTTTTCTATATCTTCCAAGCCATCCTTTAATTTCTTCCAAAGGTTTAATTGAAATTTCTTTTTTTCGTTTTTTCATTTCTTCGTCAGATATTTCAAGGTTTATTGAATGATTTGGAATATCTATGCTTATAATATCGTTTTCTTTTATAAAAGCTATTTCGCCTCCGCTTGCAGCTTCTGGAGAAACATGCCCTATAGAAGCTCCTCTTGATGCTCCCGAAAATCTTCCATCCGTTATTAAAGCGACATCTTTATCTAATTTCATTCCCGCTAAAGCCGAAGTCGGATTTAACATTTCGCGCATTCCCGGACCGCCTTTTGGACCTTCATATCTTATAACTACAACATCGCCTTTATTTATTTTTCCCGCGTATATAGAAGTTATCGCATCCTCTTCAGATTCAAATACTCTTGCCGGACCTTTATGAACGAGCATTTCATCTGCGACTGCAGAACGCTTTACAACGCAACCGTCTTTTGCTATATTTCCCCAAAGAATCGCTATGCCTCCCGTTTTGCTATAAGGATTCTCTATATTTCTTAAAACTTTATTATTTTTATTAATAGCGTTTTTTATATTTTCCGAAATTGTTTTTCCCGTAACCGTTATAAGCGAGGTATTTAAAAATCCGCCTTTTTCAAGCTCTTTCATTACCGCTGAAATTCCGCCCGCTTTATATAAATCTTCTATATA
>CAKVCG010000163.1 GCA_934725525.1 uncultured Brachyspira sp.
ATTTTATTTCTTATAAATTCCATAGAATTAAAAAGCTCTTTTTTATTATTTATATCGAAAACTATAATAAATTCTTCTCCGCCGTATCTTGCGAAAATCGATTTATAAGAAATTTTTTTTAAAGAATCTTTTATGACTTGGACGGCGGTTTTCAAAATATAATCTCCGACATTATGTCCGTAGCTGTCGTTATAATGTTTGAATTTATCCAAATCTATTATAACAATCGAATAAATTTCTTTTGATTTTGCTTTATTTAATAAATATCTGAAAACATAGCCTCTATTATAAATTCCCGTGAGTTTATCTCTGTTCGCCAAGAAAGATAATTTTTCGCTATAAAGAATCAAAGACAAATGACTAATTAAAATATATAAATATTCTTTTTTAATTTCGCTTTCTATTATGATAAAACCGAAGTTATAATTTCTCGCTATTAATTGAAATTTAAAACCGTTTTTTAAATCGAATTTATTATTTGAAATATTCCATAAAACAGTTTCGCCGTTTTCTTTATAAAAATAAATTGCAAAATTTTTTATTATTTTTTTTGAATTGTTTTCAAAGATTTTAATTATTCCGTCAACCGAAAAAGGCTCGGGAATTTCGTTCAAAGTTTTAATGATTTTATTTATTTCTTTTATTTCGTTCATTTTATTTTTTATTAAAGTATTTAAGATTTAAAATATAAACTATTAATAATATTTTTTGCAAACGATATTAAACGATTGCTAATATAAACGGTAGAAGATAAAGTTAAAATAATCGATTCTTTATTTTTAATCGCCATAGCCATCGCGTTGAAAGTATAATTATTTTTGATTTTTGAAGTAAAAATTGTCGAGACAAAAATGTCGTTATATTCTTTTCTATTTTCTATCGAAATAGGCGACACAACCGAATATAACTCTCCGCATTTCGTTTTAAAATCGTTAAATATATTATTTATATCTTCGTTTTTCAAATTTAAACTCTCATAACTAATCATAATAGATATTGAATTATTTTCGTTTTCTATTTTCAAAATTCCGTTTTCCATTTTAGCGTTGAAATTTTCAGGAACGAGCAAATTAAATCTATCGGGATTTGCCTGAATAGGAATCAACCTTCCCGCATAGAAATTCGTTTTTTCTTTTATAGATTTTAAATCGTTTAATCGGCTCAAAATATTATTGTCTTTTTTAACCGTTAAAGCTCTTTCCAAAATATTTATCGCATCGTCATATAAATACATTGCCTTATAAGTTATCGACATATTAATCATAGAAGCTATATCGCCATAATTCAAAGAAATCGCTTTTTTATATTGTTCCAAAGCTTCTTTATATTTTCCTTCCATCGATAAAATAACGCCAAACTGTCCGTAAATCGAGGAATCGACATTTCCTAAATTTATTAAACTTTTTATTGTAGCTTTTGCCTCTTCGTATTTATAAAGACTCGTGAGCGCTTCGATTTTATTTTCAAGCAAATCTTTATCGTTATTTATATAATTTAGTCCTTTATTCAAAATATCGATAACGGCTTTATAATTTTCTTCCTCGTAATAAATATCCGATAAAACCAAATAAGCTTCTTTATATTTCGGTTCTTTTTTTATCAATTCTTCCGCCAACATTTTCGCGTATTCACAATTATTAATATCCAAATAATTATTAATTTTGTCAATGATATTTTCTTTTTTTTGAATTTCAACTTCTTTTATAATTTCCGTTATATTAATTTCGTTTTCTAAAATATTATTATTCATTAATTATCTCCATTTTACCGTTAAAAATCCTTCGTTATTGTTTTTCAAAATATATTTTTTAAATTTATTATTAGGATTTACGCATATTTTAGTTTCGGCAAAATTAAGCATTGGTAAATCGCTTATCGAATCGCTATAGGCAATATTTTTATGTTTATGATTTGGAAAAATATGCTCTGTAAATAATCTGTATCTTTTGGCGGTTCCATAGCAGTTTTTTCCATACATATAACCCGTGAATTTATTTCTAAAAGTCCAAAGTTCAGTTCCCATGCATTTATCGAATCCTAAATTTTTCGCTATAAATTTTGCGTATAATTCAAAACTTGCCGTTATCATAATTAGAGTATATTTTTGAGTTTTAAGTTTTTTAATTTCGTCCAAAGCGTCTTTAAAATATAAATTTGGAATTATAGAATCCGCGAATTCTTTTCCTATTTGCTCTCCGAATTCTACGGTTATATTTTTGAAAATCGAAGCTATTTTGTATTTTATTTTATTATTGTCTATAATTTTTAAAAAGAATAAAATTAAATAAGGAATAAGTTTGATATAATAAATTACGCTTTTTGGATTTTTTTTTAAGTAGAAAATCATAAACGGAACTATAGAATCTTTTTTAATGATAGTTTTATCCAAATCGAAAAATGCAATTCTCATAATAATGTATTTTACTATAAAAATCGGTTTTGTCAAATTATTGCATATATACATTTAATAATATATAATCGTTATAAAATCTATTTTAAAATATTTATAAAGTAAGAAAATGAATAAAAAATTAATAACTTTATTAACTTTAATATTATTTATTTCATGTAATTCATGCAATAAAATTAAATATAAATTGGAAAATAAAAACGAAAAAAATTATAGTTTTGAAACGGCTCAATATATTTCAAAAGATGGGATAAACGGAGAGATTGAAGCGGGAAAAAAAGATTATTATTATTTTGTTATTGAAAAAACTCAAATTATAGATTTTTATATTTCAAATTCTACAAAATCTCATATCGCTATGACTCTATACGACAACGAAAAAAATATTATAAAAGTTATAAGCGAACCTGATTATATTGTAAACGCTTCAAATACAAACGAAATGATAAAATTAAATAAAGATATTCAAATTATGAAAGGAATGTATTTTGAACATAACGATATGCTTTCTTCAACGCTTCCAAAATATTATATAACGATAGAATCAAGAGAAAAAACGGAATATAGTTTAATACTTCAAAAAAGAGAATATAA
>CAKVCG010000164.1 GCA_934725525.1 uncultured Brachyspira sp.
TAAAATACGAAATAACCTAATCTCGCTCCCGCTATCGCTCCGACTGCCGCATAAAAAACCATATCGTAAACTCCGCCCTCATTGGAGTCGTTATATTTAATCCAACCTTTCTTTTTTATGCGACTTAAAACCAAACAGGAAACTATTATTCCCACTATATACATAAGTCCATACCATCTTATTGGAATATTTGGCGAAAATACGAAAGGAGTTAAAAATTCTGGATATTTCATTCTATTTTTCCTCTTAATTAAAAGTTAATTAAGTTATATTATATTAAAATATTTATTGTGGCAAGTATGCAGGTTCATATAAGCATTACTTAATAAGTTTTTGGAATACAGATTGAACGCCTATGTCTGGTCCTAGTGTATCTATGAGCGGAGGAAGCGATACTTTGGATTGGAGCGAAGCTAATGTAACTAAAAATAGCGGCACAAGTTGGTCATGGCAAGGTTATACTTTTTCTTTCAGTAGTTCTACCGAATGAACTTTAAGTTATGAAGGTCATAATTATCCTATCAAAAAATAAAATTAATTTTTAGGCAAAAAGTAAAGACAAAAGGCATCGTATTTATTTGCGGTGTCTTTTTATTTTAACTTCTTCGATAAATTTCGCAATGACTAATCTCTAATTAATCCTATTAAAAATCCTTTGATAAAGAAAAATCCGTAAACGAGATGAGATAAAAATATTCCGACTATTTTGCAAAATCCTTTTATTAAAGAAAACGAGCTAATCCAACTTCCGATTAAACATATAAAATATAAAATATGCGGAGCGAGTAATAAAAATGTTATCATGTTTTCACTTAAAAACGGAATCAAATTATTTATAAAAATTTGAAAATTAAAAATCAAAGCTATGGGCAAAAAAACAGTCCATAATAAAAATATCGAAGGAATAAAATAAGAAAGTTCAAAAGAATTTCCGCCGAATTTTTTAACGAAATAACCTCTATGCCAAGCGTAGCCTTTAAGCTGTTTGAAATGCCCGAAAAATAAATTTCTTCTATGATGATAAACCAAAGCCTCTGGCGTGTATAATATTTTTTCGTTTGCCTTCATTATATTATTGCAAAGAATCGTGTCTTCGCCGGGCCAATATTCGCTATCGAATCCTCCGACTTTTTGGTAAAGTTCTTTCGTTATAATAAAATTGCAACTCGGATAATCGTTGACATATTGAACTTTATTGGGAACATATCTCGCTTTATGTTTTCCGCTCATTAACGCCGAACCGTAAATTAGTCCGCTTATTTGTTTTGAAAAATTATCTTTTGGCGATGTAACGGCGGGTCCTCCAAGCGCTTTTATATTTTTCGTTTCCATCGCTCTTAAAGAATTTTTAAGCCAATCTTTTTCGGGATAAGTGTCATCGTCCAAAAAGGCTAAAATTTCTCCGTTTGAAATTTCTACTCCTTTAGCTCTTTTCAAGGCTGGAGGCAATGTTCCCGTTTCGATTATTTTTATTCTTTTATCTTTGAAAATTTCCAAATCAATTTCTTCTTCGGAGTAAAAATCTGGGAGTATAATCAATTCAAAATTTTTATAAGTTTGTTCGAGCAAATATTCCGTTTCTTCTTTTATATAATCGTTTATTTTTTTTAACGGAATTATTATGCTGACAAGTTTGTTTGATTTTAATTCTTCAAATAAATCTTTGTAGAATTTCACTATATTCAATCTATAAAAAATCGCCAAAGTGTCTATAAATGTTTTCCATAAGACGCTAAATTTTATAAATCCAAAATGTCTGTTCGGATTTACTATAACGGGAGCGGAGACGATTTTTTTGCCGTTTGAATTGCAGGCGACTAAAACTTCCAAATCGTAAGCGAAAGCCTTGACTAAAATTCTTGGGAATATATTTATTATAGCTTCTCTTTTGAATAATTTTAATCCCGTTTGAGTGTCCTGTATCGGCAAATGAAAAAATATCTTAACGAACATAAAATATACGAAAGAAATTATTTTTCTTATATTGGAATAATTTACAACGGAGTCTTTATGTCTTTTAGAACCGATTACAATGTCCGCGTTTTCTTTATTCATTATTTCAAAAAAAATTTCAAGTTGCGAAGGCTCGATTTCCATATCTCCATCGCAGAATATAATATATTTTCCGTTTGCGATTTCGCATGCTCTTTTTAGCGCGTTTCCTTTTCCATGATTTTCTTTTGAATAAACTCCGAAAACATTTTTATTTTTTTCGCATATTTTTTTTATCGCTTCTTTTGAATTGTCTTCGCTTCCATCGTCAGAAATAATTATTTCAAAGTTTATTATAAATGGAGAGATTTTTTCAATAAGAATATTTATGTTTTTTTCAATGTTTTTTTCTATATTATATACGGGGACTAATATTGAAACCAATTCGTTTATCTTCATAAAATAAAAATCTTCAATTAAATTTATTTAAAATTATTATAATTCAAAATCGAATAAATTGAAATAAAATTTTATTTAATTATTTGATATTGGACTTTATAAATTCTTAACCAAATCGTTTATCTTTATAATATCTTTCCATAAATCTTCAACTTTATCAAGTTCAAAAATCGTATTTGAATCGGAAGGACTTTTTTCAGGATTAGGATGAACTTCCATAAATATTCCGTCTATTCCTAAAGCGACTGCGGATTTTAAAAGAGCGGGAATAAACTCTCTCGCTCCTCCCGAAATTCCATTTGCTGCGGAAGGCATTTGAAGAGAATGAGTCGCGTCATAAATTACTGGCGCATAATTTTTCATTATTTCAATATTTTTCATATCAACTATTAAATTTCCATATCCGAACATAGTTCCTCTTTCGCATAAAAAAAATCTTTTTTCGTTTATTGCATCCGAACATTTATCTGCTATATATTTGCAATCATATCCGCTTATGAATTGTCCTTTTTTAACATTAATCGCTTTTCCCGTTTCGCAAGCCGCTCTTAACATATCCGTTTGTCTGCATAAGAATGCGGGAATTTGCAAAAAGTCTACATATTTTGC
>CAKVCG010000165.1 GCA_934725525.1 uncultured Brachyspira sp.
GGTAGAAAGATAGTTACTAAAGACAGTTTTGAAACGGTATTAAACAGAATTATAGAATATAGAAAAAGAATTATAAACGAAGATACTATTAAAAAACCGTCTTTTTATGGAAACGAAGAATAAAATTAAATTTAAAAAATATAAAAGTTTTAATTAAAAATAACAATATTTAGAGAGTAGAATATGGATATTTTTGTGCCTATATGCCTTATAGTTCCAATAATAGTTAATCTATTCGGTATTATTTCAGGTGGCGGAAGCGTAGCTCACATGGCGGACTTTGCGTCTTTGGTTGTTACGGGATTGGGAGGATTAAACTCGCTCGTAATGGCTAACGATTTTTCGACTATAGTTGGAGTTCCTAAAGCGGTTGGAGTTCTTTTGAATAAACCTAAATTTGACGAATCTCAAATGATAATAACTCTTATAAGTTTTTCCGAAAAAGCGCGAAGAGAAGGTTTATTGGTATTGGAAGACGATATACAGGAAGTGACCGACCCTTTCCTAAAAAAAGGCATGCAATTAGTAGTTGACGGAACGGACCCAGAACTTGTAAAAAACATATTGAATACGGAAATAGACAACATCGAGGCGAGACATGATACTGTTAGAAAAGTATTCGAAGACGCCGCTTCGTTGTTTCCAGCTTGGGGTATGATAGGAACGCTTATCGGTTTGGTTATAATGCTTAGAAGTTTGGGAGGAGGCGGAGGAACCGAAGCGATAGGTTCTGGTATGGCTGTAGCGCTTATTACCACTTATTACGGTTCGGTTATAGCAAACGGTTTCGCTTTGCCGATAGCTGGAAGACTTTCCGCAAGACATTCCACTGAAGCTTTGATAAAAGGAATTATGATAGAAGGGATATTATCTATACAGGCGGGAGATAATCCAAGAATAGTTAAAGATAAATTGGTATCTTTCCTACCTCCCGCTCAAAGACAAAAAGTTAATGAACAGGTTGGAGATAGATAAAGCATAGCGAAAAGAGTTTAAGGATTTAAAATGGCTACTACTAAATTTGGTAAAAAAGCTAAGAAAGCGGGCGATAGAGCTCAAGTTCCCGGACCTTCCGCTCCGCTATGGCTTCAGACATACGGAGATTTCGTAACTTTGGTTTTAACATTTTTTGTTATGTTGCTTGCCTCTATGGAAGCTTCTCTATCTCAAAACTCCGCTATGCAACTTATAGCTACCGCTTTTCAAGGGTCTTTCGGAGTATTATCCGGCGGAGCTACCTTATCCCAAAGCAGCTTAATATATGGAGGAGCGAGCGCCGATACTTTACCAAGCACGGAGAGAGGTTTTGCTATGGGTAGAAGCATAGACAGAGCCACTTCCGTTTTGGAGTCGGAAATAAAGAGTCAAAAAATAAGAGTTTCGGAGGACGAGCGAGGATTTATCATTACGCTTGGCGCAGACCAATATTTTGAATCGGGAAGAACAAATTTAGTTGAAAATCAAAATAATACCGAAACTTTTATTAAACTTGCTTCGATATTAAGCGCTTTGCCAAACGATATAAGAATAGAAGGACATACCGATTCGGGAGCGATAAGACCAGGCGGAGAACTTGAAAGACAATTCGGAAACAACTGGGGACTTTCTTCGGCAAGAGCGATTGTAGTTTTGGAAAGATTATTTGAAAGCGACCAAACTGGGCAATTAGACAGAAATAAATATTCTATCGCGGGATATGCGGATACTCGTCCAGTCGCCTCTAACGATTTGCCCGATGGAAGAGCTTTAAATAGAAGAGTAGATATAGTAGTCGTTAGAAACGATGTCACTTATTATAATCAAAGATAAAAGATTAAAAAATAAAAATCAATGCTTTTGGCTGATAAATGGAAAGACTATAAAATATTAGACTGCGGAGACGGAGAAAAATTAGAGCGAATTGGAAATTTTTTAATCTCTCGTCCCGATTCGCAAATAATTTGGGCAAAACAAAAAAACAAATGGAATAATTTGGACGCGATTTATCATCGTTCGGATAAGGGCGGCGGTTATTGGGAATATATAAATAAGCCGAAAGAAAATTTTATTATCAAATATCAAGATTTATCGTTTTATATAGAATTCACGAATTTCAAACATATAGGACTTTTTCCCGAGCAAGCGGTTAATTGGCAATTCATAATCGATAAGATAAAAGAAAAAAAATCTAAAACAAATAAAGAAATAAAGGCTTTGAATTTATTTGCATACACGGGCGGCGCTACGATTTCCTGCGCTTATGCGGGATGCGATGAAATAGTTCATGTTGACGCTTCAAAAAAAATTGTAGGACAAGCGAAAAGAAATATCGAATTAAATAAACTTGAAGATAAAAAAGTGAGATTCATTATAGAAGATGTTATTCAATTCGTTTTGAGAGAAGCGAGAAGAGGGCGAAAATACGATATTATTATAATGGACCCTCCAGTTTACGGCAGAGGACCTAAAGGCGAGCTTTGGCAAATAGAAACGAGCTTAATAAGATTAATGAAAGAATGCGTAAAATTATTATCTGACGAGCCTATACTTTTTTTAATTAATTGTTATACTGCAAGTTTTTCTCATATTTCTTTAAAAAATATTTTAGAAACAAATATAAAAAATAAAGGATTTTTTGAAAGCGGAGAGATTGGAATACCGATAGAAAATTCAAAATTAATTCTTCCTTGCGGAATATACGCGAGATTCTTTACATAAAATAAAAAATATATTATTATAGCTTTTATTAAGGCTTGATTATGAAATATATTTCTTTAAGCATATTATTAACTTTATTATATTCATGCGGAAATGCTAACGCTTCAAATTATAAAAATTCCACTATAAACGATAAATTTTATTTTAATCCGACAAACGCGTATAATTATATAAAAAAACAAGTCGATTTCGGAGCGAGAGTTTACGGAAGCGAAGCTCATAAAAATGCAAGAATATTTTTTAAAGAAGAAATGAAATCTATGGGTTATAAAGTTTTTACGCATAATTTTGAAGC
>CAKVCG010000166.1 GCA_934725525.1 uncultured Brachyspira sp.
CTTTAATTTATTTTTTATTTCATTAATACAATAATTCAATATTTAATCCATAGTGTAAGTTAACATAATTATCATTATCGGAATATTTCTATAATGTCTAGGAATTATAATAATACATAATAATTAAAATGTCAAATTTATTATGTTAATATTATAACAATATATAATTCATTAGTATATTCTTAGTAAACGAATTTACTTAATGATATTGATATAAATTTGAAATTCTTATAATATTAAGAAATAAGAGGTATGATATTTTATGTCTATAGTTAAATATATAGGTATATTTGTAATAGGAGTTATAATAGCGACCGTTCTTATATTAGGTTTATTCCCGATTTTTAATATATTCCAAGCTCATAATTATGACATTATTTCTTTATTATCAATAAATATTGGAATATTACAAACTATAATAGGATTTGGAGCTATATTTATAGCTTTGTTTGCCTTTATTAATTTTAAATCTACTCAAGATAAATTAAAGGAAGTTGATAATAAATTAAAAGAACATACCCAATCTATTAGCGAGCATGAGAAAAAATTAAAAGAAGCTTTTAATAATAACATAAATATTAATAGCAAAACGAATATAAGCGAACTTGATAATCATAAAATAGAAGGGGAGATTGACAACCTATGATAGAAAATAAATATTTAGAAATTATAGATAAACATCAGCAAAAAACTCCTGTAAAAATAACAGATATAGCCAATGATTTAGATATAAAAGTATATAAAAGCACTATGTCTGGAATATGTGGAGCGATTTTGAAAGAAGATAAAAAATATGTCATATATGTTAATAGCGAAGATAACAGGAATAGACAAAGATTTACAATAGCTCATGAAATAGCTCATTATATATTGCATAAGGATAAAATAGGGAATAATTTAACCGATAACGCTATGTATCGAAGTAGACTTTCAAATGTATTGGAAAAACAAGCAAATAGATTGGCTTCTGAAATATTAATGCCAGTAAAATTTGTAATGTTATACATAAATGAAGATAAAAATATTTCTCAAATGGCATCTCTATTTGAAGTTTCCGAAGAAGCCGTTAAAATACGACTTGAAGAAGGTGGAAATATTTTTTTAGAAGAAAAAAATTTTAAACTTATTAATTTTGCAAAATTAATAATAAATTACTGTTTAGATAATAATTATTTAGACGGTATGAGCAATGATTTAAAAATGCAAAAAATACATTATTTGTTATATATTATAGATGGTAAATATTTGAAAAGAAATAATTATCTTCTATTTGACGAATTACCTGTTTGTATGTATGCAAATCCTGTTTTTTTGACTTTAGAAAATGAATATAGGAGTGGTAATATAAGGTTTGATAAAAAATATAGCAATATTCCAGATATTGAAGATGAAGAAATAAATAGTTTAATAAAAGAAGTATTAAATTATTATGGTGAAATATCTGGTAATGCAATAGTTGGATTTCATAAAAATAGCTATTTTTGGTTTACTCAAGGAAACGAAATAAATACCGTTCCAATAGAAGTAATAAGGAATGATTTTTAATTAAATTTTTAATATTAATAATAAACTGTTAAACAGTAATTTTTATATTCAATTCGATATAACCGACAAACTCGCTCCATGCTCCACATCGAATTTTGCGCTTAATTCATGTCCGAATTTATGAGCTATCATATCATAATTAGCTCCGAGTCCCGTTAAATTATTATGGGATAAACTTCCGCTTTTATAATTTAACGAACATAAATAGTATAACAAAAAATAAAATGTCAATTAATTCGTTTTTTCATTTTCTAATTTTAATCGATTAATCGCTTTATCATAACCCAAATCCGCGGATTTTTTCAAACTATTTCTTGCAATTTTCAAATATTTTTCTTTTTTAGTTTCGTCTTTTTCATGCTTGATTAAAATATTATATAATTTGTAAATATCGTAATAAGCTATATAATCTTCGCCGTTCGTTTCCAAAACTTTTTTCAAATATTTAATTGATTTTTTATATTTTTTTTGTTTTCTAAATATAACGGAAATCAAATAATAAGCGTCAGAAAAAGATTTATTTATTGAAATCGCTTTTTCCAAATCTTTTAAGGCTTCTTCAAATCTATTTAATTCAATATAAACTTCGGCTCGATTATAATATATTTCGCTATCATGCGGATAAATTTCAATCGACTTGTTATAAGTTTCAAGAGCCTTATCGTAAGATTTTATATCGTAATAAACTCTTGCCAAATTATAATATGCGTCCAAATTTTTTTCGTCTAATTCAATTACTTTAATCAAATCCTCAATAGCTTTTTCGTAATTTTGATTTTGAATATTGCTTAAAGCGTTATAAAAATAGCGATTTTCTTTATTAATCATTTATAAACCTATATTATTTTTTATTTATAAATTATATAAAAGCAAGTATAAAATGTCAAAAATATTTTTAATAAAAATCGTAAAACTAAAATGAATACTTTTATAATTAATTCTTATAATAATTTTATTTTATAAATTTATATAGTAAAATTTTTCCCGTCATATAAAATTGTATTTTTTCATTGACTTTATTAATAGAGGATTTCTTCAATTCGTTCGCAAATCGTTAAATCTATAATCAAATTTTTAATAATTTATACAATTTATAATCTAATAAATATCGGTTAATTAAACATAAAAATTAAAAATATTTCTAATTTTTTTTATTGCTAATCTTTAAATATGTATGAAATGTATTATTAAACTATATAAAATTATTAAAAATATCTGAATTTTTGAATTTTTATTAAAAAAGTTCAAAAAAATGCTTGACTTTTTAAAAAAAATTTTGTATCTTAAGTATAGAGGATTTGATTATGATGAGATTGACTAATTTACACATGAATGAATTCAATTCAATTCAATTCAATTCAATTCAATTCAATTCAATTCAATTCAATTCAATCGCATAACTTTAAATTTTA
>CAKVCG010000167.1 GCA_934725525.1 uncultured Brachyspira sp.
TTTAATATTTTTTATCTCCCACAAAATAACATCTCCCATTTGAAGATAAGAAAAAGTTAAATTGCTATAAAAAAACAGAACCGATAGAACGGCAAATATAATAGGATATTTTATTTCTTTTTTTATTAGTTTTGATGAATTCATTTTATTTCCAATTCGTAGTTTATTTATTATTTTATTTTATAATCGATTGAAATTATTATACTAAAATAAAGCCGTTTTGTCAAAAATATTTATATAAAATTTACTATCTAAGGATAAAATTTTTTTAATAATAATATTTATCGACTTGACAAATGAATTTTTTTTATATATAATATTATTGTATTGAGAGAGGAGAATGGCAAGACTTAATATCGAAAACGAAAGCGTAAAAAAATATATTTATTCGATTTCCGAAAAACTTATGAGACATTTTGATTTGGAATATCAAATAGAAAAAGAAAACGAATATTTTGATTTATACGCTTTTCACCAAAATAATTTTTTCAAATCTTTTATAACTCGTTCTACCGTTTACGAAGGCTATTCGGTATTCGAGCATGTTTTGGTTCGTTATATTAAAGAATGTTCGGACGAAGAATTGCAAAAGTTCGAGGATATGCTTATAAGACTTACGCCGATACTTTCCAATCCGAATAAATTTCATAAACGAAGCATTATAACGGGAATAATTATTACGGAAAACTCTTTGAAGCCAGAATGGGAAAAGAGAGTAAAAAAATTCTTTTATAGAGTTAGCTATAAATTGTTGTTTCATGGATGGTCTGAAACTCAATATGTTTTAGTTTCTATGAAAGATAAAAATTTATATTTGCCTAAAATGAGGAAAAGAGAATTAAAACTTCTGCTTTCCGATTTTTAGATATATTTTAATTTTAACAGGAGGATGAAACATGAATGCTTTCATACTTTTGCTCATTGGCATAGTAGCTTTTTTTATCGCCTATATAAGCTACGGTTCGTTTTTGGCGAAGAAATGGGGTATTGACCCTGGAAAGAAAACTCCAGCTCATAACGAAAAGCTGCAGAAAGAACAACCTGGGGATTATGTTCCGACAGACGCTAAAGTTTTACTCGGACACCACTTTTCTTCAATAGCGGGCGCAGGTCCTATTACAGGTCCTATTATCGCTATGATGTTCGGATGGCTTCCCGTTTATCTTTGGATAGTTTTGGGTTGCATATTCTTCGGAGGAGTTCATGATTACGGTTCATTGCTCGCATCTTTAAGACATGAAGGAAAATCGATAGGAGAAGTTATAAGGGCGAATGTCGGACAAAAAGGCAAAATAATGTTTACGCTTTACGCTTTCATTACAATCTGTTTGGTTGTAGCAGCGTTCCTCGATATTACGGCGGGAACTTTCGGAATAAATGACGGAGACCCAGATATAAGCGCAGCGGCTGGAACGGCTTCTATGCTCTTTATTATACTTGCTCTACTATTCGGTTTCATGGTTTACAGAAAAGGAGCTGGAGTTCTTGTATCTACCGTAGTAGGAGTTGTTTTACTTGCTTTAGTTGTATTTATTTCGGATAAATATCCGTTCTTGCAATTAAATAAATTTCCTTGGCAAGTAATACTTACTATCTATATTATTTGCGCGTCTTTGATGCCCGTTTGGATATTATTACAACCGAGAGATTATCTATCTTCGTTCCTACTTTACGCTATGGTTATAGGCGGAGTTGTGGGATTGGTTGTAGGTCGCCCAGCTATGCAAGCCGCTATGTTTACGGGTATTAACCCAAGCGCTGGAAATTATCTATTCCCTATATTATTTATTACCGTTGCCTGCGGAGCGATTTCGGGCTTCCATGCTTTAGTAAGTTCGGGAACGAGCGCTAAACAGCTTAATAGCGAAAAAGACGCTAAATTGGTTGGATACGGCGCTATGCTTATTGAAGGCATTGTTGCAATAGTAGCTTTAATGAGCGTTGCCGCAGTCGCTAATAACGGAGAAGGTTCTCCTGCGCAAAGATTTGCAATCGGAGTTGCCACATTTATGAATTCTTTTGGAATTCCTATGGGCATAGGACAAACTTTCGTAACTTTGGCTTTCGCTTCGTTTGCGTTAACTTCGCTCGACAGCGCGACTCGTATTGGAAGATATTTGGTTCAAGAATTGGGAGAATATACCACTTCGGATGGCAGAGTTCATAAAACATTTTTAACAAATCCTTATATAGCTACGGCAATAACGGTTGGAGTATCTTTATTATTTACTTTCTATGGTTATCAAAGAATTTGGCCAATTTTCGGAAGCGCAAATCAGCTACTTGCGGGATTATCATTGCTCGCCGTTGCAGCTTGGATAAAGAATCGACAAAAAAGAACATCTTGGGAAACTATTATTCCTTTAGTGTTTATGTTTGCCGTTACGCTTTCCGCTTTATGTTTGGTAGTTTATAACAATATAGCTAAACATACTTTTGACGGTTATGTATTGGCGGTTATAGCTGCCGTAATGATTATATTGGCGGTTGTAGAATTATTTATTACGGGACAATGGGCAAGAGGATTGAAAGATTCTGTAAGCGACCCTAATGAAACTGTGAGAAATAAATAATTAAAGTTTAATTAAAAAGCCAAAAACTCAAATATTTAATATGCCTCGTTCATAAATTTTTATGAGCGGGGTTTTTATTTGGATTGCTTCGGACGTTGCCCTCGCAATGACAGAAATTTGTTAACTTTATTGATAACAAGGGGCAGCTACCCCTTGCGTTACAATTCAGAGATAAGCATACAAGATATGTTTTGCGTATATTTGCAATTGCACACAGAGTGACTGCCGCTTGTTATTAGATTTTTTATTTTTAATTTCGCCATATTTTTTCATCTTTTTATAAAGTTTACTAAAAAATGAGGAATTTAGTTAAAAATTTTATAAAAAAGCCGATTTTTTAATAAAAAAGTTTAAAAAAAATTTGACAACGGCTTT
>CAKVCG010000168.1 GCA_934725525.1 uncultured Brachyspira sp.
GCTTCCGCATGAAAATCTATAAATATAATATTCGTTTTTTCTTTAATATGTTTAATAGCGATATTCGATTTTTTAAAAGGGCAGTCTAAAGCGTCCATAAAAGTTCTGCCCATAAGATTTATTACTCCAATTTTACAGTCGAATATATCGTAAATATAATAACCGAGTCCCGGAGATTCGTTAGGATAATTATATGGACGAAGAAGCCTATTTTCAGAACCTATTAAAGCGAAAACATCTCTGTTATTCCAAATATGATTTCCAGAAGTGAGAACATTTACGCCCGAATTAAACAATTCAGCCGCGGTGTCTCTCGTAATACCGATGCCATTAGCCGCATTTTCCCCGTTAGCTATTACAAAATCTATATCATGTTCTAATTTTATCTCTTCCAAATGCCTTCTTATTACATATCGCCCCGTAATACCAATAACATCTCCGAGACATAATATATTTTTCACAGACATTTTTTTAACCTTTACTCATAATAAAAATTATAGATTATCTTGCAACCTCAACCGCTCTTGTTTCCCTTATTACCGTAACCCTTATTATACCGGGATATTTGAGTTCGTCCTCTATTTTTTTAGCTATATCTCGAGCTATCTGCTTCGCCTGATTATCATCAACTATATCGCTTTTAGCCATGACTCTAAGCTCGCGTCCCGCCTGTATGGCAAAAGATTTTTCCACTCCTTCCATACTGTCCGCTATTTTTTCCAAAGTATCCAATCTTTTAATATAATTTTCAAAAGATTCCATTCTTGCTCCGGGTCTTGCGGCGCTTATAGCGTCGGCAGCCTTGACTATAATCGCTTCAACCGTTTGCGTTCCGACATCGTTATGATGCGCCCTTATCGAATTTACTATTTCTTCTTTTTCGCCGCATCTTTTTGCCAAATCGGCGCCAGACATAGCATGCGAACCTTCGCCTTCGATTTCTATCGCCTTTCCGACATCATGCAAAAAAGCGCCTCTCTTCGCCATTTCAACATCCGCTCCTATTTCAGCCGCTATCATACCCGCGATATTCGCGACCTCTTTGCTATGAAGAAGCATATTCTGTCCATAACTTGTTCTGTATTGAAGTCTTCCCATATGTCTGACTAATTCATGATGCATAGCGGTAAGATTCAAATCTGCAATAGCGTTTTCTCCCGCGCTTATAATAGAATCTTCGACTTCCCTTCTCGTTTTTTCAACGATTTCCTCTATTCTTGCAGGATGGATTCTTCCGTCTAAAACAAGTTTTTCCAACGAAACCTTAGCTATATGTTTTCTCACTGGGTCGAAACATGAAATTACGACGGCTTCTGGAGTATCGTCAATGATAATATCGACTCCGGTTAGAGTTTCAAGCATTCTTATATTTCTGCCTTCTCTTCCGATTATTCTTCCTTTCATTTCCTCGCTCGGTAAAGACACGGAAGTAACTGATGTCTCTTGAGTAACATCGCTTGAAATTCTTTGTATGGTTTGAACAATTATCTCTCTCGCTTTTCTCTCGCCCGTTTCTATGGCGTTTTTTTCTATATTGTCGACCATTTTGGAAGCGGCTTTTTTAGCGTCATCCTCTATCTCTCTTATAAGAGCCTCTTTTGCCTCTTCTGCGGAAAAACCCGATATTTTTTCAAGTTCTCTTTTTTCTTCTTCTATTATCTTTTCTAATTTTTCTTCTTTATCTTTTATTTGTTTCATTTTATTCTCAATATTCCTTTCTTTATCTTCCAAATATTGAGATTTTTTGTCTATACTTGCCTCTCGTTGTAGCACTCTGTTTTCTAATTTCTGAAGTTCGGCTCTTCTGTCTCTACTTTCATTCTCTAATTTATTTCTCTCTTTTTGAATTTCAGAATTAGCTGAAGAAATTAAATTTTTCCTTTCATTTTCAGCATGTTCTCTTGCATCTTGAATTATTTTATGTTTTTTTATCTCCGCCGAATTAGCGCTCATTCTTGCAATTACAAAGCGGATTATATATCCTAAAACAATACCGACTACAACAGAGGCGATTGCAATAATTATAGTTTGCATCTTTCACCTCATTAATTTATTTTTATTCCATATTATCAAATTATCAAATATGACAACTATAAAAATATGTAATTTAATATAACATAAATTCTATATAAAGTCAATAATATTTTATGATATTATTTGATATTTGCATATTTTATATATATAAAATATACAAATATTTATTAATTAACCAAATATAATAACCATTTTATAGTAAAACTTAATGATTATGGCAGCCACAGTCGCAATTTGTTATCTTTATATCGCAACCTTCTTTTAATTCAGGTAAATCTTCCGCTTTTTCGCCTAAAGGATATAAGAGTCTTAAAGCGTTAAGAACGACTATAACAGTAACTCCCGTGTCGGCAAAAATAGCAAGCCACATTGAAGCGAGTCCTAAAGCTCCTAAAGTAATAGCCGCAAATTTTATAATCAAAGCGAGCGCAATATTTTGAATTACAACCAAATGATTCTTTTTAGCAAGTTTAATTACCGTTGCGACTTTTGAAGGCTTATCGTCCATTATAACGATATCGGCGTTTTCGATTGCCGCGTCCGAACCCAAACCGCCCATAGCTATTCCAATATCCGCTCTTGCCAAAGAAGGCGCATCGTTTATTCCGTCTCCTACAAATATTGAAGCTTTTGAGCCTTTCATCATCTCTTCCAAAGAATTAACTTTATCGTCAGGCAAACATCCGCCTTTATAAACCGATATATTCATTTCTTTAGCGAAACTTTCGACTCTATCAATATTGTCTCCGCTTATGAGTCCCGTTTTTATATTCATTTTATTTAACGATATTATAGCTTCTTTTGAATCTTCTTTTACGCTGTCGTCAATAAAGAATCCGCCCGCATATTTTCCGTCTATCGCTATATGAACATTAATATTTTTATTATAATTTTCAGGAATATCTATATC
>CAKVCG010000169.1 GCA_934725525.1 uncultured Brachyspira sp.
TTGGACGGACTCAATTATTTGGACGGAAAAAAATTGCATGAAATAAACAAATCCGCTTTGGAAGCTACGGTTTTAGCACATGTTGACGGAGGCGTTCCTAATATAATAATCGACATTGACAAAATTACTCCTCATACAATCGGCGAGCTTTTATATTTCTTTGAAAAAGCATGCGGAATTTCGGGATATATTCTTGGCGTTAATCCTTTCGACCAGCCCGGGGTTGAAGAATATAAAAAGAATATGTTCGCTATGCTTGGTAAAAAAGGTTATGAGGAAATGGGCAAAACTTTAAGAGCGAGATTGGAGAAGTAAATAATTGTTTGACAAATAATATAAAATAAAAAGGCATTGTATTTAAATGCGTTGCCTTTTATAATTAATATTTTAAATATTTTATTTATAAATTATTGTTTTGTAAATTCTACAGAGACAACTGTTAGACCAATATAATCTGTAATTGTTTTACCTTCTTCATTTTCAAATGCATCATTGCTCGCATCTATTCTATCATACTTGGCGGTGCAATTTGATGAATTATTAAATATAAATTTTCCATATCCATCCTCTTGTATTGTCAAATAAGCGCAAGTGACATCGTTAGTATAAGGATAAGTAATGGAATTAGTTTCAACTTTTCCAGTATAGGTATAATTACGAAAATTAGTAACACCAAGTTTAACCACATGATGATATGGTTTAGGAGAAAAAGTTATATTGCCATCGCTATCGACTGTAAATTCTAATTTGTAATTTTCATGAGTTGTGTGCGTTTTATCATAACCAAACCAAGTTCCTTCGAGTTCATGCGCTACCGTATTCCCAGAACTCGAACCTCCGTCACCCGTATTGTCGTTAGTGCCTATTTCACCGCCGCCATTATCGCTACCTCCAGTTTTGTCTTCATTACTGCAGCTTATAAAAAGTAGTAATATAAATAACGGTAATACGATTAGAAATGCTTTGAAATAATTATAATTAAAGGCGCAGTTCATGCTTTGCTTAAGAAATTTATACTATACATATTTTTTATTAATTATTTTATAATATTAGCATGTTTTAATTTTTTGTCAATAGGTTAAATAAAAAAAATTTGTCATTGCGGTTTTATTTTCTATCGTCATCGCCTTTAGGTGCACAGCGTGTGCGAGATTTAGTTTACAAATCGAAGCAATCCATATCAAAATAGATTATTTTTTATTTTGAATTTAATAATTCTTTTTCTCTTTCAATTAAAAGTTTTTCGTAATTGTCGATTTTGAAATTCAATCTTTCAAAAGTTTCTTGAATTTCGTCCAATCTTTTTTGCATTATCTCTCGTTGCAAAATCAATAATTGTTTTCTCGCTTCCAAAGTCGAGTCTCCTTGTTTATAAAGTCTCATATACTCTATTAAAGTTTCTATCGATACGCCCGCGTTTCTAAAACATATTATGAATTCCAAATGTCCCAAATCCTTTTCGGTATAATTTCTTATTCCCGATTCGGTTCTGTTTACTTCTGGAATCAATCCTATTCTTTCGTAATACCTTAAAGTATCGGCGGAAAGATTAACTTTTTTGCTTACTTCGGCTATAGTCATAATTTTCTCCTTAAAAAATTTTGATTATTAAAATATTTAGAAACTATAAAATATTATTAATATAAGTATATTATAATATTGGAGTTAACTCCAGAGTCAATAATAGAATTTGAATTTTTTTAGTTTAATTAATAAAAAAGCCCCCCGAAAATTTGGGACCTCTTACAAATATAATTTAAAGGAAATATGAAAAAATTTATTCTTTATGTCTTATTAATGCTTTTAATATAAAAAATTATTTTCAAATATTAAATCTTTGTTATTATAAACCTAATAAATTTAATTTGGTAAAATATTTATATTGCAATATATTTAATAGTTAATTAAGAATTAAGATATTTAATTTTTTATAAATTATTTTGCAAATCGTTAAAAATGTCTTTCAAAGTCGTTTTTTCTAATTCTTTTTCCATTGATTTTTGAATATCGTCCAATTTCGGAAGCAATACTTTCGTTATATTATTTCCAACGGGGCATTTTGAATTTGGCTTTTTATGAAATGAAAATAATTTTCCGTCCAAACTTTCTACAGCTTCAAATATATCTAATAAAGTTATATCTTTCGCTTTTTTATTTATCGATATTCCGCCTTTTCCTCTTTTTACGATTATAATTTTAGCTTTTTTTAATTGAATTAAAATATTTCTTATTATAACGGGATTTACTTGAATGCTTCCCGCTAAAAAATTTGAAGTTATTTTTTCGTCTTTGAATAATAAAATGCATAAAAGAGTATGAACGGCTATAGTAAATCTTGAGCTTATTTTCATTAAACTTCCAAAAATCAAAATATTAATAAATTATACAATAATTTTTAATAAATTTAAATAAAAAATTTTATTGTAATAGTTGACATTACATTTTAAATATGTTATAATTTGTTGTAATGATAGCTATTACAATGCCTTTAATTAAAGATAAAAACAAAAATTAAAAAATGCCAAAATAATTGGCGAAGGAGATTAAAAATGAAGATAGCGATAATAGGAGCTACGGGCAAAGCGGGAAAATTAATTATGGAAGAGGCTTTGCAAAGAGGATTGGATGTTACGGCGATAGTCAGAAACAAATCCAAACTTTCAAATTCGAGCGTTAAATTAATCGAAAAAGATTTATTCGATTTAAAGAAAGAAGATTTAAAAGATTTCGACACTGTCGTAAGCGCGTTTGGAGCATGGGAAGAAAAAGAACTTTCTAAACATGGCGAGGTTATGAATCATTTATGCGACATATTAGCGGATACGAATATCAGATTAATGATTGTCGGAGGAGCTGCAAGTTTATTTGTAAATCATAGTATGATGTTAATCGACAGTCCCGATTTTCCAAAAGATTGG
>CAKVCG010000170.1 GCA_934725525.1 uncultured Brachyspira sp.
AAATCTTCAAAAGGAATTACGGGACAAATTGCCGAAACGGTTTTAGATAAAGCGCATATAACGATAAATAAAAACGGTATTCCTTACGATAGCGAATCTCCTATGGTTACAAGCGGAATGAGACTAGGAACTCCCGCAATTACCACAAGAGGATTAAAAGAAAAAGATATTATAGAATTGGTTAATTATATGGACGAAGCGCTTACAAATTACGATAACGAAAAAATTATTAATTCGGTTGCAAAGAAAGTTGACGCTTTATGCAAAAAATATCCAATCTATAAATATATTGCCGATATGTAAACATATAAAAATATCCAAGTTGAATATAGAGGATGCTAAAAACAAATTAAACGAGTGGTTAAAACCTTTTTCAAATCATTATTATATCTATAAATGGTCTTATTTTATATAAGTTTTAAATTCCTCTGTAAAAATTGAATCCTGATTATCTTTCACGGTTATTTTTGCAATGTAGACTCCCGCAGGCAAATATTTTCCGTTTTTATCTACTCCCGCCCATTTGCAAGTCGCTATTCTTTTATCGGAAGTATCTATATTCAAATCTATATTATCAAGCAAATTGCCAGAAGTCGAATAAATTTCCATTTTTGCGTTTATTATCTCTCCGCTTTTTATAGAAACTCTATAAGTCGTATTCGTTTCTTTTGGATTAAAAGGATTTGAATAATTATAAAAATCCTCTATTCCAGAATTTGGGCTTAACGAACAGGAAACGATACAAACGACAATAAAGAAAGCTAAAAAGAAAAATATAACATAATTCTTTTTAGCCGTCTTCTCAAAATTATTCTTTTTTTTCATTAAATTAATCTAAAATTAAATTTAATCCGTTGTAAATAATATTCTTCCGCAATGGAAACACATTATTATTTGATTCTGTCTTCTCACTTCATTAACCGTCATTTTCGGTATTGCGACATTGCAGGCGCTACATTTATAATTGTCGATTTTAGCCAAAGCCTCACCCTTGCTCTCTTTAATTCTTTTGTAATTTTCCAAAACGGATATGTCTATTTTGCTTAAAATAGTGTCTTTGTATTTTTTATACTCTTCCAAAACCAAATCCGATTTTTGTTGGGCATGAGTCGAACTGTAAAGCTCATATGCTTTGATTTGTATGTCGGCTCTTTCCAACTCTATCAAGAATTTAATTTGTTTTTCCGCCTCGAATTTTTCGTCCAACTTTTTGAAAGCGTCCAAAACTTTTTGAAGTTCTTCAAAATTTTTCGTTTCCATCACTTTATCGAGTATTTCTTTTTGATTTACTAAGAAAAATATTTGAGATAAATTCAAAAGATAATCTTGAGGATTTTCAAGGTCCGAAAGTATGGCGAACACCAATTTAACGGGAGTGTTATCGTCAGAATCCGAATCGTAATTAATTTCTTTTTTAAGAAAACATACGAATATATCGGTTTTTCCGTATCCTTGAATTCTTCCATGCGGAACGGCTACTCCGTTTCCAATATTTGTAGTGTATTCGTTTTCCCTCTTTTTGAAAGCGTCAAAAATCGCATCCGCAGATGGAGAAGAAATAACCGCTATTTTTTCGCTTAAAGTTTTAAATAGCGACTCCTTATCTTTTGATTCTAAATTTTCAAATACATGTTCCTTTATTATTTTATCAATTATTTTGAGCATATAATCTCCTATTTAAGTATTTCATTATTATATTATACTATATAAAAAATATCAAATTTTTTATATTATTTTTATATTTAAGCCGAAGCTTCTAATAAAGCTTTTCTTTCCTCTATGACTTTATCAGCTAAAGGTCCCGTTAACTCTTGATAATGCGAATGTTCCATTTCAAAAGTTCCTCTTCCCGAAGTTGACGCTTTCATTTCTATAGAGTAAGTGAGCATTTCCGACAAAGGCACTTCCGCTTTAATCATCTGCACGGTATTGGAAGCCGCCTCCATTCCAAGTATTTTTCCTCTTTTCCCCGTAAGTTCGTTCATTATAGAACCCGTAAACTCTTCGGGAACATATACGATAACTTTCATAATTGGCTCTAATAAAACGGGAGAAGCGTTTTTAAATGCCTCTTTTGCCGCCATAGAACCCGCTATTCTAAACGATAATTCATTAGAGTCGACATCATGATATTTTCCATCGTAAACTCTCACTTTAATATCAACCATAGGATATTTTCCCAAAGGTCCCTGTTGTAAAGCGTCTTGAATTCCCTTTTCAACTCCAGGAATATATTGTTTTGGTATCGCGCCTCCAAATATATCGTTTACAAATTCGTATCCGCCATCTCTTGGCAAAGGTTCAACTTCTAAATGCACTTCGCCAAATTGTCCGCTTCCGCCCGATTGTTTTTTATGTCTATATTGAGCCTGCGCTTTCTTTCTTATAGTTTCTCTATAGGCAACTCTCGGAACGCTCTGTTCGATTTCCGCTTTAGTTAAGGCAATTACTCTCTCTAACGCCAATTTAACTTGCAAATCTCCCATAGCCTTTATTATAGTTTCTTTAGTTTCGCTGTCGGATTCTACATTAAAAGTTAAATCTTCTTGCGATATAGTATCCAATACTTCCCGAGCTTTAACATCGTTTTTCAATATCTTTATAGCTGTAAAAAATATCGGTTGAGGAATTTTTAAATTTTCAAATTGGAATGGAGAATTAGGCGAGCTTATAGTATCCGCCGTTTTGCAGTCGGATAATTTCGCCAAAACGCCAATATCGCCTGCCGTTATTTCGTCCGTTTCGATTTGTTTTTTTCCTCTTGCCATATATATATGAGCGACTTTTTCTCTTTTTCCCGTCCTTGAATTGTAAATTTCATCGCCGCTTTTTAAACTGCCCGAACGAACTTTAAAAAACGAAATTCTTCCCGCATA
>CAKVCG010000171.1 GCA_934725525.1 uncultured Brachyspira sp.
GGACCTTTTGCAAAACTTGGAGATATTTGTCGCATATATAAAAGCGATAAGACATATATAGACTGCGAAGTTATAGGCATCAAAAATCAGGATGTATTTATAGCTTCTTACGGTTTGGTAGAGGGAATAACTTTTGGAGATGTGGTTTATTCTTACGACAGTCCTTTATCAATAATGTGTTCGGATAAATTATTAGGAATGACTTTGGATGGAATGGGAAAACCTTTAAACGAATTCGGGCATAAATTCTACGAAAAACCGATTTCAATACATAATAGAGCGGTTAATCCATTGGACAAACCGAGAATTAAAGAGCATATACAAACGGGAGTTAGAACGATTGACGGACTTTTGACGGTTGGAAAAGGGCAGAGAATGGGAATAATGAGCGGAACGGGAGTCGGAAAATCTACTCTTTTATCGATGATTGCCCGAAACACGAGCGCCGATATAAATGTTATCGCCCTTATCGGAGAGAGAAGAAGAGAAGTCAGAGATTTTATTGAAAGAGATTTGGGAGAGGAAGGATTAAAGAAAAGCGTTATAATCGTGGCTTCGAGCGATGACGCTCCGCTTTTGAGAGTTCGCGCTGCATATACGGCGACAACGATAGCGGAATATTTTAGAGATAAAGGAAAAGATGTAATGTTTATGATGGATTCCGTTACTCGATTCGCTTTGGCTCAAAGAGAAATAGGACTTTCGAGGGGAGAGCCAGCGACAACGAGAGGTTATACTCCGAGCGTATTTTCCGAATTGTCGCAACTTTTGGAGAGAACGGGAACTTCAAATAAAGGAACTATAACGGCGTTTTATAATGTCTTGGTTGAAGGAGACGATTTGGACGAACCTATTACCGATGCCGTTAGAGGAATATTGGACGGACATATAGTTTTATCGAGAGAGCTTGCAAACAGAGGACATTTTCCAGCGATAGACATAAATAAAAGCATATCGAGAATAATGAACGAAGTCGTTTCGGATATGCATAAAGAATCGGCTAAAGAATTTTTGAAAATGAGCGCTGACTATAACGAGGTTAAAGAACTTATAATGATAGGCGGATACGCTAAAGGCAGCATGCCCGAAGTCGACAAGGCTATAGAATATAAGCCCGTTATGGATAAATATTTGAGGCAGGGTATATACGAAGTTTCAAGTTTTGCCGACAGCAAAGAATCGCTTATGTCAATGTTTTATTCGAGAGATGAAATTGAAAAAGATTTGATTTCGAGCGGAGATGTAAAAATAGAAAACGAAAATTCTAAAATTTCCGATAATGTTCAATACGAGGATAATCTTGTAATATTGTAGATTTTTAATTTTTTGGATTTAATTAATAATGAAAAGATTTGATTTTAAACTTGAGCCTTTATATAAACTTAGAAAGAATATTGAAAGACAAAAACAAGCGGAAGTAGCGGAAGTTTCGGCTCAATATAATAAAGAAAGCGAAGGAAAAGACAATTGCATTTTTAAGATTGAAGACAGCATAAAAATAGTCGATGCTATCGAAGACGAAAAGGAAATGATTAATATGAGTTTTTATTTGGGAGATTATATAACGGCGCTTAATTCTCAAATAGGATTGCATGAAGAAAATATGTCGATTATAGGAATAGAACTTAGACATAGACAGGAAATTTTACAGGAAGCTACGAATAGCAGAAGAGCGGTTGAAATATTAAAAGAAAAAAAATTAGTCGAATATAAGAAATTGATTCTTAAAGAAGAGCAATCTAAATTAGACGAATGGAAAAAAGAATATATAAGTTAATTTAAAAATATAAGAGGAATTATTATGATAGAATCTATACAAAGAATACATAGCAGAATAGGGGAGATACAAAATACATTTAATAAATTGGGTTTCGCTCCGCTAAATACTCAACTTCCCGTTAAACCTTTTTCGGAATATTTAAATGAAGCTATGGCAAATAGTTCGGAAAATAAAATAAATAATTCGGACGGTTCAGTTTTATTAGAAAATAATATAAATAATAAAACTTTTGACAACGGAAAAATTATTGACGAAAACTCTTTTAACGGCAAACTTTCTTTTGGGGTTTATGACGATATAACGAATAATTTTGCAAAAGCTATAAACGCTTATAAAAAAACTTTGGCTGATTTTCCAAACACTTACGACAGCATAATAAACGAGGCTTCCGAAAAATATTCCGTTCCAAAAGATTTGATTAAAGCGGTTATTAAGCAGGAATCGAATTATATGCCGAACGCGGTTAGTTCAAAAGGAGCTATCGGCTTGATGCAAGTAATGCCTTCAACGGGAGCTTTGCTTGGAATAGAAGATAAAGAATTATTGAAAGACCCTTATACGAATATTATGACGGGAACTAAATATTTGTCTCAAATGTTAAATAGATACGATGGAAGATTGGATTTGTCTTTGTCCGCTTATAACGCGGGACCGAATTTGGTGGATAAATTGCAGAGAATTCCAAATATTGACGAGACGAAAAATTATGTGAAAAATATTATAGGTTATATAAAGTAAGTAAACATAACTACTTGACTTTTTTGGCAGTAATTTTATAATATTTATTTTTATAAAAAGTATTTAGAATCGCCCGCTTAGCTCAGATGGTAGAGCATCACCATGGTAAGGTGAGGGTCATCGGTTCAATCCCGATAGCGGGCTTTCCTACATAAATTATAAAAAATAACCAAGTTTAAGTTTAGAGGATTAAAGAAATTTATGAGATTAAAACTTGCGGCGATTATATTGTCGCTTACGACTTTTATATCGCTTTTAAACGCTTTTGACAAAACCCCATATTATGTAAACACGGAAACCTACGATTCTTACAGAGAACTTATAAGAGGAGTGCATTATTATAATCAGGAAAG
>CAKVCG010000172.1 GCA_934725525.1 uncultured Brachyspira sp.
ATAATAGACGAATATGACGATGAAGACGAAGAAGTAAAAACAAACGAAGACGGAAGTTATTTGGTTGATGCGAGAGTGAGAATTGAAGATTTTAATAAACTTGGAATATTGCCCGTCATACCAGACGATGATGCCGATACTATAGGCGGATTTTTATTTTCTTATATTGGAAGACTGCCAAAAAGAAACGAAGCTATATATTATAATAATTATTCTTTCACCGTAGTCGGAAAGAGCGGAAATATTGTAACAAAAATAAAAATTGAAAAATTAAGCAAAGATAATCAGAATTATATAGAAGAGCTTGCAGTTTCTAAAGATATTGACGAATAATATTTAAATTATAATTCGATAATTAGTCTATTTAAATAATTGAGTTATATCGTTTATCGTTATAAATATAGCCAAAGTTATTAAAAACGCGGCTCCAATAGTTTGTATCTTAATCAACACTTTTCTATCGAGAGGCTTTCTTAAAATAAGCTCTATAAAAGAGAAAACTATCATTCCTCCGTCAACAACGGGAAGAGGAAGAAGATTCATTAAAAATAATATAAGGCTTATTGTAGCCGTAAAAGAAAGTATAGTTTTTAATCTGTATTCCGCGCTAACCGATAAAACCTGCGAAGAAATTTGAACTATTCTAACGGGACCGCCCAAATTTTCTCTTAAAGATAATTTTCCCGTAAATAGTAATTTTAATCCGTTTATATAAGACGAAATATAATTTCCGCTTTCTTTAAATGCTTCGGGAATCGATTTTGGAAAAGAAATTCCTTCAACTTTTTCAATCTTTACGGGCGAGCTTTCAAATTCTATTCCTAAACTTCCATAAGTTCCAATAATTTTTGAATTAACGGGTTTTGGTATCGCCTCTCTTATTATCTCCTCTCCGTTTCTCATTATCGTAATATTTATTTTTTGCGAAGGATTATCCATAACTATAGGACGAAAATCCGCTATATTATTTGCAGAAATTCCGTTTATAGCGATAATTTTATCTCCAATTTTAAGTTCTGCCTCCGCAGCAGCCGAACCCGAAATTATATTTTTTATAATAAGGTCCTCTCCGAAATATAAACCTAAAGCTCTCTCTCCGCTTAAAGCTTTTAACATTTCAACTAAAGGAATGCTTATATTTATAGTTTCGCCTTTTCTGTTTAAAGTAAATATTATTTCGTTTGAACCTTTTTGAATCGCCTCTTCGTTTATAGCTTTTAAGATATCGTTATCCGATTCTGTTTTATTTCCGTTTATTGCAGTAATAATATCTCCGCTTTCTATTCCGTATTCGTAAGCTAAAGTCATTCCCGATTTTGTATGCATATATTTTCCATCTCTAAAAACCGAAACTTTTGGCGAATATAATTCTATAGTCGAAGGAATAGAAACCAATACGATTAATAATATAACCGCAAAAATATAATTTAAAAAAGGTCCTGCAAAATAAACTATTATTCTTCTTAATGGCGACATATTCAAAAAATCGTCATCTTTGAGTTCTTTATATTTTTTTGTATCTCCATTATCTTCAATCTCTTCGGGAATTTCTCCTTTAAATTTGCAATATCCGCCGAAAGGAATTATCGACAATCGAAAATCTATATCTTTAATTTTTCTTCTAAATATTATCGGACCGAAACCTATTGAAAAAGCTTCGGCTTTAATTCCAACCGCAAGTCCCGCAAGCAAATGCCCCATTTCATGAACGAATACCAATACGCTAAGAAGTATAATTCCTAAAATCCAACTCAATTTTAATCTCCTTAAATTTAAAATATATTTAAATAAATTATTATTAATAAAGATATATTTAAAATAAATTTATTTCAACAGTTGACTTATTATATAGCATATATTAAACTTTCATTATAAAAAAAATTATAAATTGTGGGAACTTTTTTAAGGTTAATTCGTCTAAATAATTATAAATAATTTTAAGGTAATCAAATAGGTTATAATTATGAAAAAGATATTTTATATTTTAGCAATATTTACAATGTTATTTTTATCGGTTTACGGGCAGCCTCCGCCTCCAGCTGGACATAAACATGGTGAAAAACATAATAAGATGCTTGGACCGGACCCTTTGCAGTTTTTTAGAAAAGCGGGAATAACTTTATCGTCCGAACAGACAAATCAAATATACGATATAGCTATAAAATTCCTAGACGAAGATAAGCCTATTAGAGAAGAAATTGAAAAGATAGATTATAATATGAAAACGGAACTTATGAAAGATAATCCAGACAGAAATATATTGAGAGATTTGATAAATAGAAAAAAAGAAATAGAAGCGGAAAGGGATTGCTTGATTATATTTAGAGATTTAGATATAATAGGAATTCTTACTCCCGAGCAGAAAATTCGTCTGAATAAATATAAAACAATGTAATTTATTTTTATCGAGTTATCGAAAGAGGGATAATTATGAACGGTGCGGAAATGATTTACGAAGACGATATAGACGCTTTTAAATCGTCCAACGAAGAAGCGTATAAAGAACTTATGGCGACTTATAAAAAGCCTTTGATTAATTTGGTTTATTCAATTATATCAAATTATGACGAGGCGGAAGAAATCGTGCAGGATGTTTTCGTTCGTTTCTATTTGAAAAGAGACAGTTTTGAAGGCAGGTCGAAAATCTATACTTGGCTTTATAGGGTTTCGTTTAACAGAGCGGTAGATTATATAAGAAAAAAAGAGCGAGAAAAAAGGTATCGACTTAAAGAATATAGAAATTTTGAAATGCAAGAATCGGGAAACGATAGTAGCATAAATAAAATTATATTAGCGGACGCTTTATCAAAATTAAACGAGACTTTTAGAATTCCTCTTCTTATGTCGG
>CAKVCG010000173.1 GCA_934725525.1 uncultured Brachyspira sp.
TTTTAATTTCGCAAGAAACATTTATTTAAATGTTTTTAATAAAAAATACAAGGAGAGTTCTAAAATGAAAGAACAAACAAAAAAATTTTATCTATCAATTATTTTATCTTTAATCGCTTTATTTTTAATAAGTTGCGATAATAAGGATAAAACGGGAGCTGAAGAAGTTAAAGTTAAAGTTAAAGAAGAAGTTAAAAAAGAAGAAAGAACATTATCTTATTATGCGGGTAATTGGTGGGGTAATATGGGAACAGAAAAGCATTTACTTACAATAAATACTGACAGTTCTATTACTGTAAAGATTGGTGCAGATGATGAAAAAATTTCTTCGTCTTCTGTAACAAGAGTTAGCGATACAAGTTATATTGCTTCATATCATGATTCTACTGCTAACAAAAACGCAAAATTTACTTTTATTTTTAGTAGCGATACTCAAGGAAAGTTTACAATGGAGCAAGAAGGAGTAAGTCCAGCGACTTTAGATATTACTAAAAAATAATTTAAGATTAATAATAGATAAAATAATTAAAAGGCATCGTATTTATTACGGTGTCTTTTTTTATTTTGGATTGTTTGGCTTTTACCCGACTTTGTCCTCGTAATTACAATTTATTTTTTCGTCATTGAAAAAATATTTATACCCGAAGCAATCCACTATTAATATAATATATTTCGTTATTACAAATTAAAGTTTCAATAAATATTAAAAATTTTATTTAGTATAAACTCTTCCGTTATGTTTCGCTTTTATCTTTAACACAGTTTCGCTAATCATATTAACAGCCTCCATTATATCTGCAAATACTTCAGGCTTGATAGATTGCGCTCCATCGCATAATGCATGCTCAGGGTCGTTATGAACTTCTATTATCATCCCGTCAGCTCCAGCAGATAACGCGGCTAAAGTCAAAGGCATCGCCATCCAAGACTTACCGCTCGCATGCGAAGGGTCGCCTATCACGGGCAAGTGGCTCATTCGCTTTATCATTGGAATTGCGCTTACATCGAATGTGTTTCTCGTATAATTTTCAAATGTTCGTATTCCCCTTTCGCATAAAACGACATCGCTGTTTCCTTTATCCAAAATATATTCCGCGCTCATTAACCATTCTTCCATCGTATTTGCAAGTCCTCGTTTTAATAGAATCGGTTTTTTTAATTTTCCGACTTCTTTTAATAATTCAAAGTTTTGCATATTTCTTGCGCCAATTTGAATCATATCTACCGTATTGTCGAATTCTTCCAAATGCCTAATTGAAACTATTTCGCTCACGATTGGAATTCCAACTTCTTCTTTAACAAGTTTCAATATTTTAAGTCCGTCCAAAGCCAAACCTTGAAACGCGTAAGGAGAAGTTCTTGGTTTGAAAGCTCCGCCTCTCAATATTGAAGCTCCCGAAGATTTAACGCTTTTTGCGATATTGATAACTTGTTCCTCGCTTTCAACGGAACAAGGTCCCGCAATAATGACTGGTTTTTTCTCTCCGATTTTCACTCCCGAAACATTGACTATAGTGTCTTCTTTTTTGAAAGCTCTATTCGCTCTTTTGAATGGCTCTTGAACTTTTAAAATTTTAGAAACTCCGGGAAGAGACGAAATTAATTCTCTGTCGATTTTTCCCGTGTCTCCTACTACTCCTATTACGGTATAATCGACTCCCACGCTTTTGTCGATTCTCAAGCCCGCGTTTTCTATTCTTTCTATAATGCTATTTATATGCTCTTCTTTAGCTTTTGGTTTCATTACTACTATCATAATTATATCCTTAAATTATTAATATATTATTAATAAATTCGGTATAGTTAATTTATTATTTATTCATAAAATTATAACAAATCAAAAATCTATTCTTACCGCTCAAATCTTTCTTAATCTCAGCATTTTTTATATTAAAACTTTCGCATATATTAATTAATTCTTTTCCTTGATTAAATCCAATCTCAAAGAAAAAAGCGCCGCTATATTTTAAATATCTATCTATAATATTAAAAAAATTTCTGTAAAAATCTATTCCGTCATAACCAGAATATAAAGCGTTTTCAGGCTCAAAATTTAAATCTCTTTGCAAATTATCTTTATCTTTCAAAGCGACATAAGGAGGATTTGAAACTATTATATCAAATTTATTTTTGGGGGTAAAACTTAAAGCGTCCGCATTTATTATATTTATTGAATTTTTATTTTGCAAAATATTCTCGCAATTTTTTTTTATAACTTGCATAGCTTTTTCGCTTATTTCAATAGCGGTTATATCTGCATTTTCAAAAAGTTTTTTTAAGGTTATAGCAATATTTCCGCATCCCGCTCCTATATCGCAAACAGAAAATTTTTTACTTTTATCAATTTTTTTATTAATATATTCTTTAATCAAGTCAATAATCTCTTCCGTTTCAACTCTCGGAATGAGAACGGAATTATTGACATAAAAATCAATTCCGTAAAATTCTTTTTTATTTGTAATATATGCTATAGGCTCAAAATTAAGTCTTCTATTTATAAGAGTTTCAATTTTATTAATTTCATTTTCGTTTAATTCTATAAGCGCATTTGAAATAAGTTTTGTTTTGCTCAAATTAAGAGAATGCGAAATTAAAATTTGAGTTTCAATATAAGCGATTTTATAATCTTTTGTAATTTCGATTAATTTTTTTGAATAATAATTTAAAGCCTGATTGATATTCATAATAATTATATTACTAAAAATAAAAAACCAGCCATAAAGCTGGTTAATATGAGTTAAGATATAAAAAATGCTTTCAAATATGAATAGCAGTAAGATTTAA
>CAKVCG010000174.1 GCA_934725525.1 uncultured Brachyspira sp.
CCAAATAAATATTCTTCCATATCGTAAACTCTCATAGTTTCAAGCAGAATATTTTTTAATTCTTTATCTTCAACTTTCAAATCGTTTTCCAAATATAAATCTATTTTTGAAGTGGAATAAATATTTTTCGCTTTTATTTTTTCTTTTGAATAATTATTATTTATATATCGAACCGCGTTAAAAGTTTTTTGATTATTGTCGCCCGAATAAATTTGATAATTTTTTTTAGAGTTTAAAATATCGTTTAAGTTAGCGTTTAGAACGAAGCTATTTAGTAGAAAAAGAAAAAGTATGAATATTCTTATATGTTTTGTCATATAATTTATGTATAAAATAATTTAAGCAAGCGCGCTAAAAGCTCTAACGGAAGCTATATCTATTCTTAATTGCAATATATATCTTTTTCCGTCTCTTCCAATTGCATAAGTATATCTGCTTGAAAGAGGGGACAGATAAGAGTTTTGATTTATGTTATTGCCTATATTCTGAGCGGGTTTTGTCGCCGTTTGAGTTTCAATATTAGGTTTTGAAACCACATGTTGAAGTCTGATAGCCGTATTAGAAATACTATTTATAGTCATATTAATACTCCGTTATTTAATATTCTTATATAATTATTAACGGAAATATAAAAAAACTCTTTATAAGATTTTATATTATAATAAATTTTTTATTGACTAATAATTTATTTTTATTTATAATATTCTAAAATAAAAACGGGGAGTATTTCATTATGAAAAACAAATTGTTATTTTATTCGTTATTTACTTTAATATCGCTTTTCTTATTTGTATCTTGCGGAGAAAATGCAAAAGAAGACGGTATAAAGATTAATGTCGGTCCAGAACCTAAAACCATAGACCCGACATTAAATAATGCGGTTGACGGAAGCATTTATATTCAGCATGCTTTTGAAGGTTTGGCTACAAGAGATAAAGAAAATAAAATAACGGGAGGCGTTGCGGAAAGTTGGGATATAAGCGAAGACGGTTTAACTTATATTTTCCATATAAGAGAAAACGCCAAATGGTCTGACGGAGAAAAAATAACGGCGGACGATTTCGTTTATTCTTGGAGGAGAGCGGTTGACCCTAAAACTGCGGCGGAGTATGCTTATCAATTCGAGCCTGTTCTTAACGCTATGGATATTAACGCGAGTAAAAAACCAGTCGATTCTTTGGGAGTAAGAGCGATAGACGAAAACACTTTGGAAGTTAAATTGGCCTCTCCTACCGCATATTTTATCGAACTTGCCGCTTTTCCTACTTTCTTTCCTTTAAGAAAAGATATTATAGAACAATATGGAGATGACTGGACTTTATCGCCCGACACATATATTGGAAACGGACCTTTTGTATTAACCGAGAGAAGAACTGACGACAAACTCGTTATGGAAAAAAACGCAAATTATTGGAACGCCGATTCTATAATTCCTCAAAAAATAGTATTCGTGTTAATGCAAAACGAAACCGCGGCAATGGCGGGAGTTAAAGAAGGTTCTATACATTTTGCAAATCACCCTCCTTTATCGGATATAGAAACTTTGCAAAACGAAGGTTTAATGTATATAACTCCTTACATAGGAACTTATTATTATTGTTTGAATTGGACAAATAGAACTTTAAGAGACGCTAGAGTTCGTAAGGCTTTGGCTTTGGCTATAGACAGAAATTATATAGTTAAAGAGGTATCGAAGGCTGGTGAAGTTCCCGCGACCGCTTGGGTTCCAAACGGAATAAGCGATACCGAAGACGCGGACGGAGATTTTAGAAAAGTAGGGGGAGACTATTACAGCGTAAAAGAAGAGGATTTAGAAAAGAATATTGAAGAAGCGAAAAGACTTTTAGCCGAAGCGGGTTATCCAAACGGAAGAGGTTTTCCAATTATAGAATTTAAATCCAATTCTGGTGTCAATCATATACAAATATTCGAAGCTATTCAGCAAATGTGGAAAGAATATTTAAATATAGATTCAACCATATCGCAAGAAGAATGGGCTACTTTCCAAAGCACGAGACAGAATAAAGAATTTGTAGTCGCTCGTCATGGCTGGATTGGCGATTATAACGACCCTATGACTTTTTTGGGAGTATTTTTAAGCTATAGCGCGCAAAATGACGGCGGTTATTCAAATAAGGCTTACGATGATAATTTGAGAATCGCCATGTCGACTATAGACCAAAAAGTTAGAATGGAAGCTATGCATAAAGCGGAAGATGTATTGATGGGAGATATGGGACTTATACCGATTTACTTTTATACAGAGCCTTTAATGGTAAGCAAAAAATTATCGGATGTGGTTTATGACCCTTTGGGCTGGCATAAATTCTTTTACGCTAAATTAAGCAAATAATTTCTTTACTATTTTCATTATCATAGGAAGCGGCTTTTAATTTAGTCGCTTCTTTTTTATTTTATTTATAATTATATTAAAAAAATCCTTTGTCTTTTAGCAATTTGTAAATATGCGATTTGCCAATATGTCTGCATCCGTTTGTGGCAATGCTTGAATATTTATTCCAATCAGCAGTTTTAAATAAAGCGTCTAATTTTTTTATTGTTCTTCCGTTTTGAGTCGTGTAAATAATCGCTATTCCGCTTTTATATTTTACCGAATCAAAATCTTTAACTACATTAATATCTTTAAAAAAAGTAGAAGATAAATAATAATTCGCTTTCTTATTAAAAAT
>CAKVCG010000175.1 GCA_934725525.1 uncultured Brachyspira sp.
ATAAAAGAAAATATAACTTTCAACGAATCTTTGGAGTTGGGAATAATGATAGAAACTCCTTCCGTTATATTTAGAGCTGAAAGTTTTGCAAGAGAATCCGATTTCTTTTCAATAGGAACTAACGATTTAACTCAATACGCTTTGGCGGCGGATAGGGGAAACGAAAAAATAGCTTCCATATGCGACCCTTATAATCCTTCGATTTTAACGGCTATAAAGATGGCTATAGACGGAGCTCATTCGAACGGAATTATTATTTCTATGTGCGGAGAGATGGCGGGGGATTTGCTTGCCGTTCCTTTACTTTTCGGACTCGGACTCGATGTGTTTTCTATGTCTGCGATATCGATACCCGAAGTTAAGAAAATGATTATATCTTTGGATAAATCCGAATGCGCTATGCTTGCAAAAAGAGTTCTTTCGCTTTCCACTTCCGAAGAGGTTAAAGCGGAATTATTAAGATTCATGGAAATACATGAAAGAGGCGATACTATAAGTTATTGATTTGATTTAAATTTATATAATTTAAAATTTTAGAGAGGCTATCATTTTTAATAACCTCTCTATTTTATTATGATAAACGATAAATAATTGGCTAATTTATTTCATTCTTCGGTATTATCGTTAGACCAATTTTCTCTCGGCTCTTCCTTATCTTGCGGAGGTTCTTTTCCAGTTTCAAGGTAATCTATAGCGGCTTTTAATTGTTTATCGTATCGCATGTCGACTATTTCGTTATAATTGCCCAAATTGCGCTCGTTATAAATCAGTCTTTCGAGTAGATAATCGCTCGGAAGAATATTTTTGTCTCTCAATTCTTCTTTGAATCGGGGCAAAGCCGAAGCGTCCGAACTTTCGTTAGGATACCTTTTTACATAAGAAGATATTTGTCCGCTCTTTCTCAACTCGGTTAATGCGGTAATATCCGAAGCGCTTAATTTTTCTTCCACTACGACATAATCGGGAGTTATTCCCCTTCCATGAAGTCTTCTGCCGTTTGGGGTATAATAATGAGCTACGGTAAATTTGAAAGAAGTATTGTCTCTCGAATCGAGCGGAAGCACATATTGAACGCTAAATTTTCCAAAAGTCGTCTCTCCCAAAAGTTTAGCTCTTTTATTATCCTGCAATGCGCCAGCAAGAATTTCTGAAGCCGAAGCGCTGTATTGATTAACCAAAACGAGCGTATCGCCATTAACCCATTCGTCTCCTTTTCTTGAAGCGAAATAATCTTGATTTTCGTTTCTCGTTCTTCCTCTCGTATAAACTATTTTTCCGTCAGATAAAAACTCTTCGACTATATTTATCGCCGTATCGAGCCTTCCGCCCGGATTATTTCTTAAATCTAAAATCAATTTTTGCATTCCGCTTTTCTTTAAATCTTTAAGCGCTATGTCAAGTTCTTTTGAAGTGTCGTCTCCAAAAGTGGTAATTCTTATATAGCCGATAATATTGTCAAGCATTTTATATTTTACGCTTTTTATTTCTATTAAGGCTCTCGTCAATGGGTATTCTATAGAATCGGGAACTCCGTCTCGAACTATCGTTAGCGTCACTTTAGTGCCTTCCTTTCCTCTCATTATATTTGCCGCCGTATCTACCGCCATATCTTTAGTGCTTTTTCCGTCAATAGCGGTAATTATATCTCCCGGAAGTATTCCCGCTTTCTCGCCCGGTCCGTCCTCTATAGGAGCTACGACTAAAAGACCCTTATCGGGTTGTTTGGATATTGAAAGTCCCACTCCTCCGTATCTTCCCGACATCTCCGTGCTTAAAGCCTCGTTTAGTTTCTCGTCAAGCAAAAAAGTAAAAGGGTCGTCAGTCGCTTCAAGCATTCCTTTTATAGCTCCATACATTAATTTTTTTGTCGTCACATTATTCGTATCTACAAAATTCTGCTGAAGCGTGGCGAAAACTTTTTGAAATAATCTGCTATAATAATAAAAATCGTTATCCGACTGAGCTCTGCCCTGTTGAGCTATTGCCATTGAAGGACTTTTAAAATTGAAAAATGAAATTGCCAATACAAAAATTAGCAAGAATATCCATAAAGCTCTTTCTTTATTTTTTATCATAATCTATTTTCCTTAAATAAGTTAATAAAGTTTTTTATAAAATCTAAAATCTATTATATCATAGAATGTAAAAAAAATAAATAATATCTAAAATTATAATAACTTGTTTCTATGATATTAATTATATAAATAATTTAATCAATCTTAACAATGGAGCAATATAAATTAAATTCGTTTTTAATAACAAGGCGGTTTTCCCAACGGGACGCTTTCGGCGAACCCCTTGTTATCTGTATAGATTGCTCGCCAAAGGCGGACTTCACGCTGTGTTCCGTAGGCAAGTCTCGATTTGTAAAACAAATCTCGCAATGATTATTCCGTCATTGCGAATGGAATGAAGCAATCTATAAAGTTTGGATTGCCACGCCTTCGGCTCGCAATGACTAAACAAAATTAAAACGGCTTATACAATTAAGTATAAACCGTTTCTTGAATGTGTGAAAAATTATATTTATATTATAATGTCAACTAATCTTATTA
>CAKVCG010000176.1 GCA_934725525.1 uncultured Brachyspira sp.
CATCTTCTATAACATTAGCGTTTAACATTAAAGAAAATATAAACATAAAAATTATTATTAAATTTATTTTTTTCATTCGTATTCTCCGTTATTAATTATTTTTTATTTAATAAGTAAATCATATTTTATAATAATATCGTAAAAAATAAAAGTAAATTAAATTAGTTGCATATAAATTATTTTAATGTTATTCTATATTAACGGTTTTAATAAATTGAGAAATCATAAAAATTAACGGAGATTTATTTTTAATGAAGAAATTTATTTTACTTTCGTTTTTCATATTTAATATTTCTAATAATATTTTATTCGGAGATGTGGTTAATAGCATAGTGGGGATTGTCGGTTCTATGCCGATAACCTACGAAGATTTTATAAGCAGAAGAACTTTTTTGAATCTTCAGGCAAAATCGATTGGGCAGAATATTAACGACGATATAGTTTATAAAGATTTGGTTGAAGAGCGAATAATGTATTTGAAACTTCAAGAATATAATTATACTATAGAAGAAAACGATGTTAGCAGAAGATTAGACGGAATTGCAAAACAGTATAATATGACATTAGAGCAATTTTCAAGACAATTAAGAGCGGAAGGCATTTCCTATGAAGAATATAGAAATTCGATAAAAAAACAAATAGCTATGGAAAATTTAAGCGGGCTTGTGGTTAATAGTTCGGATATAAGCGACGCGGAAGCGGACGAATTTTATAATAACAGCAAAGATAAATCGATGTTTGAAGTTGACACTTTGGTTAAACTTTCATGGATATTTTTTCAGGCTACGACTTTTACCGAAAAAGGCGAAAAACAACAAATTGCAAATAATGTTAGAGGATTAGCGGCGAGAGGAGACGATTTTGCGGAACTTGCCAGAAAATACAGCGATGACAGAGCGACAAAAAATAACGGCGGAGATTTGGGATATAATCTTTTATATGACGAAGGAAAAAAATCATTGCCTTCTCAAATAAACGCGGGACTTAATTTGGTAAAGCGAGGCTATAAAGTGGGAACGGTTAGCACGGTTAGGGAATTAGTCGGAAAAGGTTTTTATATCGTAAAAATAGTTTCGGTGGAAAAAGATATGGACAGCATAAGAACGAGAGTAAAAAATTATCTCGGAGAAATTCGTATGAGAGAATCTTTCGTTAAATGGCTCGAAGACGAGACAAAAAGAGTTTCGGTGAAGTTATATAAATAAATTATTTTATTATTTGATTAAACTATGACAAACAAAATTTTATCGTTTACAAAAATGCATGGAATAGGAAACGATTATATTTATGTAGATTGTTTCAAAGAAGATTTTACTATCGAAGATGCAAAAAAATACGTTCCTATTTTAAGCGACAGACATTTTTCAATCGGCGGAGACGGAATAATTTTAATAATGCCGAGCGAAAAAAACGACAAAGCGGATGTCAAAATGAAAATGTTTAACTCGGACGGTTCGGAAAGCGAAATGTGCGGAAACGGAATAAGATGCGTAGCCAAATATGCTTACGATAAAAATATAAGTAAAAATAATCCTCTCAAAATAGAAACTTTAAGAGGAATACTCGAAGCGAAATTATTTATAAAAGACAGAGAAGTAGATTCGGTTGAAATAAATATGGACTCTCCAATTTTGGAAGGATTGAAAATTCCAACTACAATAAATAAAAACCCGATAATTGACGAGCCAATCGAAATAAACGGAAAAGAATATTTATTTACGGCGGTTTCTATGGGAAATCCTCATGCCGTTATATTCGTAGACGATTTGGAGAATATCGATATCGAAACTGTCGGAAAATTAATTGAAAATAATTCTATATTTCCAAATAGAACGAATGTGGAATTTGTGGAAATAATAAACGGAGGCGAAGTGAAACAGAGAACTTGGGAGCGAGGAAGCGGAGAGACTTTAGCCTGCGGAACGGGAGCGTCAGCGGTTTGCGTCGCGGGATTCATAAGCGAAAGAACGGAAAGCAAAATTTTAAATCATCTTTTGGGCGGAGATTTGACTCTCGATTATAGAGACGGAAAAGTTTTTATGAAAGGCGAGGCGAGATATTCTTTTGAAGGGAAAATAGATTTAAGTAATCTATACGAATAACAAGCCGCTAATCCACATTGTTATTGAGAATTGGATTGCTCGTAAGGACAGTTTTAAATTTTTTCAAAATATGATACTATATGCAAAAAACAAACAGGAAATTTTATGGAATTAATAGATTTGGTAAAAAACGCGAAAGAATCGACTTATAAATTGCAGTCTTTAAGCTCTGAAATAAAAAATAAGGCTCTTTCGGAAATCGCTAAAAATATTGAAAAAAGAAAAAATGAAATATTTGAAGCGAATAATAAAGATTTGGAATATTCAAAAGAACTTTTAAATAGCAATAAAATTTCCGTTTCGATGTTTAATAGACTCAAATTGGACGAAAACAAAATGCTCGATATAATTTCTGGCATAAAAGATGTTATAAAATTGGAAGACCCGATAAATAAAATATTGGCTGAAATAGAACTTGACGATAATTTAAT
>CAKVCG010000177.1 GCA_934725525.1 uncultured Brachyspira sp.
CGCGAGTTATATTTACGGACTTTTAAATAAAATAAGAGTTCCCGAAAGCGATTTTGAAAATAATATAAAAACTGCCAGTGAAATATTTTCAAACGAAAATACAAATACGATGTTTATATTTTATTCTTATGAGAATTCAAAATATATTGCATATAGTTATGTCGTAGGAGATAGAGAAGTTAAAAAATCTACGCTTATAGACAGAGAAAAATTAAATGGATTTTTAGAATCTTTTGCGAATATAAATAAAGCTCAAGATAGAATAAAGGCTTTGAAATCTATTGAAAACGGAATGCTATCTTCCGCTATTATTAAAGACGCTTCTAAAGTAGGCACGGTTTATATTACGGGTTCTTACGCTAATTTATTTACCGTTCCTTTTGCATATTTGGAAGCTTTTAAAAATGCGGATGTTATAAAAATCAGAGAGTTAAAATATTCTTCTGAAGATATTATAAATATTGGAAATATAGATATTAAAATAGAAACGGATTCAAAAAACAATTTTTATAATTCTTTAGAATCTTTAGCCGTTCAATCTGCAAAAATAAATTCTGCAAATTCAAAAAGAGAAATTTTGGCTAGTCATTATATAGGAATATCGACAAATAGCAAACCTTTTGATGAAAAAGATATTTTCTTGTCTCCCGCCACGAATATCGATATTTTTAGATATTTGAGAGGAAGAAACGATACAAAATTAATGTTTACATATTCGGCTAATTCTTCGGGCGATTATTATACGATAATGAAATATTTGTATGGCAATTTTGACAAAGGAATAATAAACGCTTATAGATATATAAAAAATAATAAAATTGATTTTAGTCCAATAAATACTTCGGACGAAAACGCTTTATATATGGCAAGTTATACTTTGTTTGATTATATATTGCCGAGCATTCCAAAGCATAGAAAAAATAACTAAAGCAATAATTATATTATTAGATTATTTCTAAATTACTATGGTAATGATAACGATTTAAACGACTATCATATCGACAGTATCATAAAGATAGACGATGATAATATACCCGCAGGGACGGAGTGGAAAACACTTGACAACGGCGAGCATATTTTAGTAAATTCGGCAACGGGCGAGGTTATTAAAGGAGCAGGCGGTTCATTAAATAAAGGACTTGACAATTCCGAAAATAATAATAAAATAAATAAAGAAGGAGACAATGATGGAAGACAACAACAACAATCAAATAGAGAAAAACAATCCGAAGAGCGAAGAAAACGAATTCGGGAAGCTCTCGCCAGAATTAGAGAAATTGGAGGCGGAGTGGACGGTGGAGGACACGATGGCAATGTGTCCGTCTTTGACAAGAGAAGAGGCGGAAAGGGCTTGGCGAATGGGCTGGTAGATTACCATATCGAGACGCCAGATAAAATTAAGTCAATATTTGAAGGCGCGGGTATATCCACGCCTTCATATAATAAATTAAAATTAAATAATCAACAATCAATAGACACTTTCAAAAAAGCTATAGCAAAAGCTAAACAATCACTAGGTAATGACGGGGCTTCCGTTGAGTTAAAAGACGATTATACGGATATTAATTTATATCTTTCGGAGGACGGCGAGAGCGGTTTTGGAATAAAGCCGAACGGCGATATTGTATCCGTTTTTTCAAGTAAGAAGGTAAAAGGTAGGGCGCACCATATGTTAGAAATGGCGGTTTATGAAGGAGGCGGACGCCAATTAGACTGTTTCGATATATATTTGACTAAAATATATGAAACGCACGGTTTCAAACCCGTTGCCAAAATGAAGTGGGATGACGAATATATACCAGAAGGTTGGAATAAAGATAATTTCAAGGATTATAACAACGGAGAGCCAGATGTAGTATTTATGGTTTACGACCCGAATAATGATATTGAGAAAAAGCATAAAGATAGGAAAATCCCTTATATAACCGATTACGATGACGGAGATAAAATCCAGCAAAAATATTTTGAGGAAAAAGAAAAAGCTAAAAATAAAAATAAAAGTAAAGATAAAGAAAATAAGAAAAAAGAAAATAATAAAATAACGATTAAAAATAAATCAAGGGACGGTTTAGATAAAACCGAAGACAAAATAAATAATTTTCTTAAAGGCAATGCTAATAAATTAAAAGAAGAGGTTAAAGAAGAGACGCAAGCGGATGCTAAAAAAGAATTCAAGGAAGAGGATGTAAACAGAGACGAGGATGATGACGATTATTGATAAAATATAAATAATATATTATAATATAATCGGAGGGTAAAAAATGGATGCAGAGATTGAATTAAAAGAGAAAAAATTAATCGAGCGATATGGTAAAGAAAAATACGAGCGGATGCTTAATAGAGTATATGAAAGAACGAAAGGTATCGCATCTAAAAAAGAAGCCCGCAGTAATTTTATTTTGGGGCATAGTAAATTTTTGGCAGATTCAACGCCGTCAACGATAACAGATAGAAAATAATTA
>CAKVCG010000178.1 GCA_934725525.1 uncultured Brachyspira sp.
TGGGACGATATTCAATACGCTATGGATTTAGGACTTAAAACTTTATATTATATGAAAACTCCTAAATCGAATTTTGAATTGGAAGAGGTTTGCGAGGCTTGCACTTGATAACTTAATGAAAAAACTATATAGCTACCCGATTACTTATATTTTCTATATAACTTTAAGTTTTTCTTTCGGAATATCTTTTGCCTTAAAAAATAGCTCTATTCTTTTATCGTATTTATTTTTAATAGTCGCTTTTATATTAATAATTTTATCTTTAATTTTCGCATTTTTAAATAAATCGAAAATTTATTTTGCAATTATTTCATGCTTTTTTCTAGGCTACGGTTTTACGATTGCAAAATATTATAAAATTTTTCAAAGTCCTTTAAGCGGTTTTGAAGGCGATATAAAAGGCTACAGAGCGAAAATAATCGAATATGACGGAGTCGCGGGATTTAGAGACAGATATATTGCCTATGTCGATATGATTTACGATGGAAAAAATTGGCATGATTATGCGGGCAATATTAGAATATATCATAATTCTCAAAAACCGATTTATCTAAACGACAAAATTACCGTTTATGCAAAAATTAATTTATACAAAAATATTTTTACAAACTACAACGAAGAAAATATTAAAAATAGCCTTCAAAATAAAATGCTTTTCGGAGTTTCTTCGATTTATCCTTATATAAATTTCACCGTTCAAAAAAGCGGTTTTTCAATTATAAGTTTTATAAAAAATTATATAAATAAATTCGGTTTGCATTTTAGAATTATAGCGAAAAAATCTCTCGGAAAATTTTTAAGTCCAATAAATTATTCTGTAGCTCAAGGAATAACAATCGGAGATAAAAGCGTAATTCCAAAAAATATAAATCAATATTTTATAGGCGCGGGAATATCGCATATACTTTCAATATCGGGACTTCATATTTCGATGGTTCTTTATATTTTATTTCTTGCCTTATCTTTTTTTCCAATCGATTTTTATAAAAGAATATTAATATCGACTGTCATAACCGTGACAATTTATCCCGCGATTACTTTGTTTTCCGTTTCTATAATTCGAGCGAGCATAATGGCTTTTTGTTTATTAATTTCTTATGTTTTCGATAAAAATAGAAATTCCGTCAATTCGTTATTTTTAGCCGCTTTAATAATATTAATCATAGAGCCAAATTCGATTAGAGAGATTAGCTTTCAATTTTCATTTTTAGCGACTTTAGGAATAATTCTTTACTATCCGATTTTTGATTTTCATGTTTTAAATAAAATAACAAAAAATATAAATAATCATTTTCTAAAAAATTTGATTAAAAAATTAATCGCTTTTCTTTTTATCAATTTAATCGCGTTAATTTCAATATTGCCTTTGAGTGTCCATCATTTTTCGATTTTAAATTTAACTTCAATAATTTCAAATATTTTCGCGGTTCCTTTGGCGTTTATAATTTTAGCTTCTTCAATAATAACGATAACCACATTTCAAATATTTTATCCATTGTCGATTTACCCTGCTTCAACTGTGGAATTTTTTACAAACATGCTGATAAATCTATCAAAAAATTTTTCGGATATGAAATTTTTAAAATATCAAATTTCATTCAATTTATATTTTGCGGTATTTTTAACTTTTATCATTATGACCGTTGGGCTTATCATTAGAATAAAAATGAACGAAAAAAGCGAATCCGATATTTAACCGAAGACGCTTTATTTTCTTTCTTAATATTTAATTATAAATTATTTTGCGGGAGTTAATTTAGTCAAAGCGTTTTCAACCAATACGCTCCAAGTCGCTCCCGTTATTCCGTCCGCATAAATATCGTTTGCCTCTATCATTTTGTCGAAAGCTTCTTTTGACCTTGCGGGACCGCTTTTATGGGCGCTTTTCGTTAAAACGATTCTCGTCAATTTTCCTTTCGCCACAGTCACTCTCGCCTGATAATCGCCCTTTCTGGTTTGCTTATAAGTAGCTTCATAATCTCCCAAATATGTTCCATCTGGGATTTTGCTCAAATCAATTTTGGCTTTGGCTTGAGCGAAAACTACAATAGCAAATACAAAAATAAAAGCTATTACGGAAATTATAATTTTTTTAGAATTCATAATTTTCTCCTTAAAAAATTTTTACCCAAACTATAATATATATAATGCAAAAGTCAATATAATTAATAATTTTAAATATTTATTTTATCCAAATATTTTACTATATTATTCGCAATAAATTTCGCATCCTCTTCGCTTAACGAACTGTATAAAGGCAATGTAATCTCATTCTTATAAAGATTATAAGCGTTATCGTAATTTTTAATATTATAACCTAAATCAATATATGCTTTTTGAAACGGCAAAGGCAAATAATGAACATTTAATATTATTCCAATCTCAAACATTTTTTCAATAAATAAATCTCTGTCTTTTTCTTCAAAATCTTTTATTCTAATCATATATAAATGATAAG
>CAKVCG010000179.1 GCA_934725525.1 uncultured Brachyspira sp.
ATATTAGAAGCTATTTCAAGCGATTTTTTAGCTATAATATCCGCAGGCAAATCCGTATTTTCCGTAAGCGCTATAGCCGCCGCTTTTGCATATTGTCCGCCGCTTCCAATAGCGAGTATATTATTATCGCTTTCTATAACATCTCCGTTTCCAGATAGTAAAAGCATCCTATCTTTGCTTGCCACTATGATTAAAGCTTGAAGATTTCTAAGCATTTTATCCGTTCTCCATTCTCTTGCAAGCTCCACCGCCGCCCTCGTCAAATCTCCAGAATATTCTTCAAGTCTTTTTTCAAATTTTTCAAATAAAGTGAAAGCGTCCGCGGTCGAACCAGCGAATCCCGATACTACCTTTCCTCCGTATAATCTTCTCAATTTAACGGCGTTCGGTTTCATAACGGTTTCCCCGAGCGTCACTTGTCCGTCTCCAGCTATGGCAGTAATTCCGTTTCTACTTACCGCGCAAATAGTAGTCCCTTTGAACATATACCAACCTCTATAAAAAATGTTTAAATTTAATGATTTAGATATTAATTAAAAATTTTATTAAAAATAATAATCTATATATTTTATTGTATATTTCAATAAATTTCAATAAATGAGAATTTAAGTTTTACATTGTAAATATTATAAATAAATAAGATTAAAGGCTATTAAAATAATTACTAAAAATACGGGGCGGAAGATTTCCTTCTACCAGCCGACATAATAATCTTCAACGCCGTCGGTAAGCCAATTAACGCTCACTCTTTTATAACTCAAATTATATGAGAATACATTTTTACTTATGCTAAATCCGTAAATAAACACCATAGTTCCGTCCATTAAGCCTCTGACGGTCGATTCGTCTCCCATTTCATTATATAACTCTTTTTTATAAGCGTCAAAAGTTTTTCCATCGTCTATGCTTGTCGCTATCCATAACTTACCGGTTTCATCCGCATAGGTTAATATAATTCTGTCTCCGCCTCTTAATTTAGTTCCTTCCACTTTTCCGCCGTTGCTTTTAATTTTAGCGCCTTCGTTCCATTCGTTAATCGAAGAGTTTAAACTTGAAGTCTTAAACCATTTTATCTCTTGCCCTGAAGTTTTCGGAGACGCCGCTATTAATAAAGATTTATCGGAAGTTCTAGCTATGATTTTTGCATTTTTATAACTATCTTCCGTAGAGTATTTATGAATTCCTCCAAGTTTCCAGCTTTCGCCGTTATCGGTAGAATATAATATTGCAAATCCTAAATGTTTAACGGTTTTATTTGGAGAGGAGGCTTTATTGTTTGTAGAACCTATATCCAATATGCAGGCTAAAGTTCCGTCCGAAAGAGTGATTCCATTACCCGAAACGGAATAAAATCTGTCAAAACCTTGACTTTTCAAATTGTTGAAAACTGAATCGTCTATATCTTTCCAATCGCTCCATTTTTCGCCGTTATCGAGGCTTTTGCTTACGGAAATTTTAGATTCTCCATTGTTGTTTGTGGAAAAACCCATTCCAGAGGAGGATAATAAAACTAAATCTTTATTATTTGCATAAAAAGAAACTGGAGAGCCATGCGAATTAGTTCCGCTTGTAGCCGATTTTCCTATAGTCGTTCCCCAGAATTCAAAGGACTTTCCAGCCGAAGACTTTTTAATTTGTATATCGCATTTATTTTCTCCGTCCACTCCTATCTCGTTCGTAATGCCCGCGACTCTATATTCGTAAAAAGCGTATAAATACCCGTAAGATGAACCTAAAAACGAAGGATTTCTATAGACTTTGCCTGTTCCAGCGCCTCCATTTTGATAACCTGAAGCTATAGAAAAATTTACATCAAGCATTTTTTGGTCTTCCACATTTAATGTATAATTGTTATCCTTATCGCTCTTTTTGTAATATGGGGAAAAAATGTAATCTGCTCCGCAGGAAATAGTCATAAAGGCTATTATTACGGTTATTATAGATATTAAAAATATTCTTTTTAACATATTTTTAGTTGTCTCCATTTATGAATTTTTTCATCATATTAGTTCTCGCTTTCCATATATAATATAATAAATTTTTTAATATAGTCAAATTTTTTAATCATATATTTATATTTTATAATATCGTATTTTTTATATATAAATATTAATATCGAAGCCTCATTGTTATTAATTTGAATCGATGACTACAAAAAAAGGGAGCGCAATCTCTCGCGCCCCCTTTTATCGCTTGTATGTATACTCTAACCGTTTAATTAATTATTCGTTTCTCCCTCTCTATTTGGATTAATAGGATAATTAAAGCCAGCGTCTCCAAGGTCGTAGCTCGGATTATAATATCTGTCTTTTTTAGGTATATTCATATTCTTTTCAAGATAACCTTTCGTAAATCTTCTTAAAACAAGATTAAACTTTCTTTCTTCTCTCGTTGAACCTAGAACAAA
>CAKVCG010000180.1 GCA_934725525.1 uncultured Brachyspira sp.
ACCGCCAAATCCATATTATAATATTTATAATCCCCAAGCCTGCCGAAGAAATAAACATTATTAAGCTTTTTACTCTCGCGTAAATATTTATTATAAAGTTTGTCGTTTTTATCGTTATTTATTGGGTAATATCTTTCATTCTTACCAAGCGAAAAAGACCGCGGATATTCTACCGATATTATTGTCTTATTTGATTTCTCATCCAAAAAGTATTTATGTTCCGTTATTCTTGTAAAATCATAATCGTTAGGATAATTAGTCACAACTGATTTTTGATAATATTCTTTATCTATTGTTATAATATCGAATTTCAAACTTCTATAAGGCAACTCGCCATATTGATAATCAAAATATTCGTCTATCGCTCCCGTATAAAATATTGCCTTAAATTCTTTAATTTCATTTTGAGATAAAGTTTTATAATCCGTATTTAACTGAACCGTAATATTTTTATGATTTAAAATATTCTCTATTAATTTAGTATAGCCTTTAATTGGAATTGCTTGATATTTATCTTGAAAATATCTGCTGTCGTTTGAAATATAAATTGGAACTCTTGCCGTTACGCTTGCGTCTATCTCTTCGGGCTTTAATCCCCATTGTTTAATTGTATAATTCTTAAATACATTTTCGTAAACAAACTTGCCGATAAAATTTAAATCTTTATCTTTACTCTTTTGAAAATCCAAAATAGGAACTTTAACGCCATAGCCGTATTTCGCAATAAGTTTATTCTCTATTCTCTCCGACATAGAAGACGAAAATAATTCCCTCAAAGTCTTTAAGGTGAAAGGCAAAGAAACTCTATTTCCTTCAATCATAACATTAGGCTTTAGATAAAAATAATGCCATTTTGTAAAATTAGATAAATAATCCCAAACTTCTTTATTATTCGTGTGAAATATATGCGGTCCGTATTTATGAACCGTTATATTTTCATTAGCATTCAAATAATCAAAACAATTTCCCGCTATATTCTCTCTTCTGTCTATTATTAAAACTTTTTGATTTAATCTCTCGGCTATCAAATTAGCCAATACGCTTCCAGATATTCCAGCTCCAACTATTAAATACATTAAACCGCTCCTTTTAATTTAATCGTTAATTTGAAAAACAAAATACGAATATATGCTCTTCTATGCTCTTTTGTTTTTGTAATGCTGATTTTAAATATATTTTGCGGATAATTCCTTATTCTTATTATTGCCGTCCATATTTTATAAAAGAAAGTTATTAAAGAATATTTAAATAATTTTCTTTCCCAAATCCCGCTTGCCTCTAATAAATTTGAATAAATGAAATTCAATACTTTTAAATTTGACGCGTTTGAATTAAAATATAATAAACTCTCTTCAATATATTTCTCTTTATTTTCTTTATGCAAATTCTCAAAATAATTTTCAAAATTAGAAAAAGGATTGATTAAAGAATATTGTAAATCTCTGATAATATATAAAACCCAAGAATAACGGTATATATTCCAAACTTTATTTTGTTTCAGAAAATCTACTATTGCATTGTAGGATATATACAATTGCCTTAAATTATTATCTATTTTAGAAATAGATATTTTATTATCCTTTTTATTTTCAACAATCGCCGTCATTGCGTTAGGATTATTTTGATAGTAATAATAGAAAATATCCGATACAATCCTATATTTCTTAACGAAAAATAAAGTAAATAAATTTAAAATCCAATCGTCCGCTATAGATATTTTTTCTTTTGGCATATATTCTGCGCCTTTGAGTAAAATTGAGCGTTTAAAAACTCTTCCCCAAAGCGTTCTTCTTTCGGCATCGTTAAAAAACATTTTATCAAACGCCGCTCTTTTTCCATATATTTTCAAATCTCCCGCTATGTGAAAGTCGTATTCCCAAGTTTTATAATCGTCCGCATAAGAGCCATTGAAATAAATAGCGTCAAATTTATCGCCTAAATATTTATATATTTTTTGATAACAATCTTTTTCAACCCAATCATCGCTGTCGACAAAATGAATATATTTTCCGCTTGAATGACTTAAACCGTTTAATCTACTCCAAGCGCTACCAAGATTTTCATCGTTTCTAATATATTTAATATTTTTATTGAGGTTATTTTTTTGATATTCTTTAACTATCTCATAACAGTTGCCAGAAGAATAATCGTCCACAATTATAATTTCTATATCATTAAAAGTCTGATTGACTAAACTATCTAAACATCTTCTTAAATATATTTCCGTATTGTAAACTGGAATAATAATTGAAAAACAAATGGTATTTTTCACATTTTGAGAGTTCTTTAATTTATTTTTTATTTCATTAATACAATAATTCAATATTTAATCCATAGTGTAAGTTAACATAATTATCATTA
>CAKVCG010000181.1 GCA_934725525.1 uncultured Brachyspira sp.
GATGGAAATTTTATTTATTTTGAAAAAGAAAACGAGCCAATTAAAATATCAAAAGAAAATATAATAAATTTCATAACAAAAAAAATAGAAGAATTTTAATTTTTTATATAATATCTATATCCCGAATCTTTAACCGCGTCTTCAAGTAATTTATCGTCCAATTCTTCTTTCATTAAAATAATAGCTTCCTCTCTATCAAAATCTACTTTCGAGTAAACATTATTTATTTTGTTAAGATGATTTTCTATATTTTTCGCGCAATGAGAACAAGTCATTCCGCCAATATTTAAAACTTTTTTGTAAGGATAATGGCTTTTATTTTTATCTTTCACTTTCAATTTTTCTCTATTCAAAGTTCCTTCGCCCGAGCAACAGCTTCCAGATTTCATTCTTTTTATATAACTTATAATTGAAAACACGGCGATAATTCCAATTACGATTAATATTATTGTTTTTTCCATAAAAAATTTATCCTTAAATATATTTTATTAAAAATTAAAAAGTTAATATATTCTAACATTTAATCGTTTAATTGTCAATACGATATTTTAATTTATTGACAAATATTCGCTCTATTAATATAATTACATAATCGCTATTAATTGAGAGATTTTATGAATTATGAATATTTTTGGAAAAATAAAAAACGCGCAAAATATATTATTCAAAATATATTATTCAAAATATATTATTCAAAATATATTATTCAAAATATATTATTCAAAAGTTGCGGGATTTTATTAATATTTTTTATTCTATTTTCAAAATTATATTCGCAAACAAATTTGGATTACGAGTTTAAAAATCCTTTCAGAGTTTACGAAGTCGACAAATATTACATGGGCTGGCAGGACCCGAGAGCTTTTATCGGCAGATTATTATTTGCAAAAAATTTCGATGTAGAAAAAAATTTAACTACAATATCTCCCGAATCGAATTGGGATTTCAAATCGGTTGCCGCATATATCGAAGGAAGAATTGCAACCGAAATAATGTTTTATAGAAATAAATATTTTTCGGTAGGAATGGGAGCGGGAATGGAAATTTCAATTCTCGGAAGAAAAAGCGGATTATTCGATGTTTACGATTTTTTGGGGCAATTCGATTTATTTGCAGATTTATGGCTTCAAAATCTTACGGGGATAAATTTGAAAATAAGATTCATTCCAATGTATCATCAATCGACTCATTTGGTTGACGGATTTAAGGGCGATGTCGGTATAAAAAGCGGAAGCAGTTACGAGTTTGCCTCTATTTCGACTTATTATTATATAAATCGTTTCACAATTTACGGAGGAATCGAGTTTTCTTATAACGCGGTCGGAAACAGTCCGCAATTATTTAGATTTCATACGGGATTCGATTATAGACTTCCAATATATAAAGAAATTAATTTTATAACGGGAATAAATGTCGGAGCGCTTTTGGATAAAAAAGACAAATTGGAACTTATAAAAGAAAATTGGCATGCGGCGGTTAATGTTGCGGCTGGAATAGAATTTTACAGATTCGCTATAGCCTTAAAATTCGGATACGGAAAACCGAGAGGCGCTTCGAGTTATTTCGGATACGAATCGAAAATCGGCGCTGAAATTAATTTATTATTCTAAATTTTTTATATTTTTTCAAAATTTTTATTGATTATAAATTTGACATATTATGGAATTTATATTATTATTAATAAATATATAAATATTAACTAATTAAGGGGTTGCATAATGCTCAAAAGAATATTTATTTTAATTTTTATATTTGTATTTTCTACAATATCGATTTTTGCTCAAGAAAATGAAGAGAGCGAAGATTCGGCAAATAAACCGAGAGAAGCTTTGATGAAAGACTTTGTGGACGCTTTGGCGAGTCAGGATGAAAGTTTATTAGTAAGCGCTATTGAAACTGGAAGCCCGGAAGTTAAAGCTTTATGTTTTCAAGCTTTAAGCGAAAGCGGAGCGAGTAGCGATTTATTAATTCAAGCTATTAACAGATATGTCGGCTACGGTTTGTCAAGCACTTATCCGTCCAATTCGGATTCGGAAGTTCGTTATCAAGCTTTAAAAGCCGCTAAAACCGCTTTATCCGAGTCTTCGGTTCCAGCAATATCAGGTATGCTATATGAGGAACAAGAGGCTCTTAATATAATAGCGGCAATTCAGGCTTTAGGGGAAATAGGAGATGTTAAAGCCGTGCCTGTTTTATTATTTCAGTTAAGATTGGGAAGAACTCAGGGAATAGTTTACGAAGCCGCCGTTGCGTTGGGAAAAATAGGAGATTATTCGGCGTTATCGGATTTGGTTTATTTGGCTCAAGATGACAGATATTTTTTAGCCGTTAGACA
>CAKVCG010000182.1 GCA_934725525.1 uncultured Brachyspira sp.
TGGAGTTCCGCCAAAAAGCAAAGGCGATTTGGCTTTTTTACTTCATATGATAAACTCAATGAAAGAAAACGGAATAACCGCGGTAGTAATGCCACATGGAGTTTTATTTAGAGAGGCAGGCGAGGGATTTATAAGAGAGAAAATTATTGAAAATAATTTAATAGATACGATTATAGGACTTCCGCCAAATTTATTTTATGGAACTTCAATTCCAGCTTGCATAATCGTTTTGAAAAATAACAGAAAGAATAAAGATATATTTTTTATTGATGCGAGCGAAGAATACGATAAAGGCAAACGACAAAATAAATTAAGAGAAGAAGATATTTCAAAAATATTAACGGCTTATAGAAAGCGAAAAGATATATTGAAATATTGCCGAGCGGTTAGTTTTGAGGAAATTAAAGCGAATAATTATAATTTGAATATATCGAGATATTTAATTTCCGCTGAAGAAAAATCGGATATAAATTTAAATACTTCAAAACGGGAAATTGACAATTTGGAAACAGAAAGGGAAAAATTAAAAAATGATATTGACGAGATTTTTAAGAGGATTAGGATTTAACAAAATACTTGACAATGTTTTATTTTAATATAATATGATTATTATTGAAAGCGTAAATTATTTAAGCAAAATTTATTAAGTATTTGTTTATGGATAGTTTTAAAAATATTTTGAAAAATGTCATTACTATATTAAAATATATAATTTTTATATTGTCATTAGTATTTGTTATTTTATTAATTTTATACGGCGTATATCGTTTATATAATTCATTCAATTTTATACATGAAAAAGATACTGCAAACATTATCGGAGCGTTATCTTTGAATGTCGCCATACTTCAAACTATAATAGGTTTAGGAGCTATATTTATAGCTTTATTTGCATTTATTAATTTTAAATCCACGCATAATGAAATAAAAAAACTTAATAGAAGAGTTAAGGATATAGAAGATTATAAATCTAATAGCGATACCGAACCTGAAAATTTTAATTGATAAAAAAAGGAGTATGTAAATGAGTTATGAATTAAAAGAAGAATATATAAATAACATATTACAATATCAAAAAGAAATTCCTATACCGATAGTTAAATTAGCTAACTCATTTAATATAGAAGTCTATAAAGTATCCGATATGAAAAGCGATATATCGGGAGCTATTATAAATGAAAATGGAATTTATACCATATATACTAATAAAAACGAACCAGAATACAGAAGAAGATTTACTATAGCTCATGAATTATCACATTTTATGTTGCATAAAGATATTATTAATAACCACTTAAACGGTAATTTAACGGACGCTAAAGAAAACGGAGGCATAATGTATCGTTCAAAATTATCAAATATTTTTGAAAAAGATGCAAATAAATTAGCGGCGGAAATTTTAATGCCTTTAGAAAAAGTGACAGAATTATATTTTAATTGTAAAAATATAAAAAAACTTGCCAAAGAATTTATGGTATCTGAACAAGCTATGGCAATAAGAATAGATAACCCATATAATTTATTTTTAAAAAAAGGGGAATAAAATGCAAGAATGCAAAGTTATTGTAGCGGGTAACCCTTTGGACTTACAGCAACAAATAAATGAAGCCTTAAGACAAGGTTATCAAGTTTCTGGCGGTATAAGTTCAAATAACGGTATGTATATGACTTTAGTAGTAAGAAATAGATAATGGTAAATAAACTACCTGCAAATTGGAAATTAAAAACGCTTTCGGAAGTTGGAAATATAATATTAGGTGGAACTCCAGATACTACTAAAAAAGAATATTGGAAGGGCAATATATTATGGGTAATACCTTCGGAAGTGACTTCTTTGCCTTCAAAATATTTATACGATACGGAAAGAAAAATAACGGAATTGGGATTAAAAAATAGTTCGGCAAAAATAATTAAACCTAATTCATTAATTATTTGCACAAGAGCTACGATAGGAAATTGTTGCATTAATAAAAACGAAGTGGCTACTAATCAAGGATTTAAATCAATAATTCCAAACGAAGATTACGATGTTGTATTTTTGTATTATATTATAATTAATAATAAACAAAAACTAATATCAAAAGCTTCTGGAACAACATTTTTAGAAATATCAAAAACTAATCTTGCAAATTTAAGTTTTTATTTTCCGCCATTAGACGAACAAAAACGCATTGCATCCGCACTTTCAAAAATTGACGCATATTTAGAAAATACAATTAAATTAATAGAAGAAAA
>CAKVCG010000183.1 GCA_934725525.1 uncultured Brachyspira sp.
AAGATTTAAGACCTTATGCGGAAGGTATTAGGCATGGTAAACAAATTAAATTTAAAGCTTGCAAAGATATATTAGTGCCATATCCGAGTATTGAAGAGCAAGAAAATATAGGCGGATATTTAAGTTTGCTTGACGCAGAGATTGATAATTTGAAAAAGCAAAAAGAATTGATTAAGGAAATGAAGAGAGGAGCTATGCAAAAATTATTGTCTGGAGAGGTTAGGTTATAAAAATATTATAGGATAAATACTATTGACAAAAATTTAAAAAATTGTATAATGAATATTGACATTCAATTTATTTGAAATACCTGCAGTATACTGCAGGTTTTTTATTTTTATGGGAAAAATATTTGCATATATAGACGGATTTAATTCTTATCATTGTTTGAAAAACGCAATAGAAGATAAAAATACAAAATTAATCGAAAAAAATAAATGGATAAATTATAGAAAATTAATTTCTTTATTTTTTGGTAAAAACGATAATATAGATAAAATTATGTTTTTCTCCGCTATTCCATATCATTTGTCGAAAGATAAAATAAAAAAGCACAAAGCGTATTATGAAATACTTAAAAAATATTGCAATATAGAAGTTGTGAGCGGAAGATTTGGAAAGAAATTCGTTAATTTGGAATGTAAACATTGCGGTAAAATATCTAAAAGAATTAAAAAACATGAAGAAAAAGAAACGGATGTCGCAGTCGCTATAAATATTTTATATGACGCTCTTACCGTAAAAGATTTGGATACTATAACAATAATATCCGCGGATACCGATTTTATACCAATAATAAAAATGATTTTAGACAAAACTAATAAAAAGATTAAAATGTTGTTTCCTATAAACTCCAAAATCAATAATAAATTTCAAGAAATAAAAAATAATAATTATAAATCAAAAAGAGTTAAAGAAACTCATATAATAAAATCTCAAATTCCAGATACTGTTCGTATTAAAGGCAAGATTTATAAAATCCCGTATATTTAATATGGTTGATTTTATAACTATTGTCGAACTACCGATTTCTTGCTTCTTTTTGAATTGGAATAATATTTTATCATTTTGTTTATTAATTGCGATATTGAAATATTTTCTTTTTCTGACAATTTTTCCAAATTATCTAAAATTTTTCTATTCAAATAAATTGGAATTTCCATGTCTTCCGTTTTTAAAAAATATTTTCCGTTTTCAAATTCTCTTATATTTTTGCCGTCTGAAAAATTGTATTCTTCTTTTTTAATATCAAATTCTTCGTTTTTATTCATAATTTGATTTTATATTATTTATTTAGAATATCAATATACAAAAAATTTAGACTAATTCGCTTCACTATGTGCGCATACGCAACGGCAATGACTAATTTTTAATAGTAAAAAAGAACATAATAAACATTGATATTTTAATTTATAAATTATACAATTTGGAAAAAGAAAAATTAAATTATAGAGGGGAAATTATGGGAAATTATGACGGTAAAATTAACCATAGAAAACGCTAACGAAGATTTGGTAAAGGCTATAAAAAGTATTGCTAAAATTTCAAAATCAAAAGTGAAAATACAAGAAGAAAAGGTAATAGATAAAGCTATAAAATCTTATAAAAAAGAAAAAGACAATTTGAAAATATATAAAAAATTTTAAAGAATTTGAGAAATATTTATAATAGAGGTTTTTATTATGGTTTTTAAAGTTATAGTCCATGAAGATAAAGACGGACTTTGGGCTGAAGTTCCGAGTATTAAAGGCTGCGTTTCTCAAGGCGAAACTATGGAAGAGTTGGAAAATAACATTAAAGAAGCGATAGAAGGTTGCTTGTCTGTCGATATAGAAAAATATTCTAAAAACAATATCGTAAAAACTATCGAAGTCGTTTTATGAAAGCCGTAAGCGGTAAAGAATTTTGTAAAATATTAGAACGTAACGGTTGGACGCTCGCAAGAATAAACGGCAGTCATCATATCTATCCCGTTCATAAAAACGATGATTTGAAAATAGGACTTTTGAAGAAATTATTAAAGTTAACGAATATATCGGAAAATGAATTATAATAATTGGTTGATTTTATAATCTTAAATTATATAATTAATATATATTATGAATAAAAAAGAAATTATTAATAAACTAAAGAATAATAATAAAAATATTAAATATGCCGACTTTTGCTCAATATTAAAATATTTTGGATTTGTATGCAAAAGACAAAG
>CAKVCG010000184.1 GCA_934725525.1 uncultured Brachyspira sp.
ATAAAATTAATTATGTAAATTCTATAAATAAATTAGGATATAATTGTAATGATAAAAAAAATAAAAGAATTTTTTAAGAAAGAAAATAAGCCTTTCGATTACGGAGCGGTAACCGAAGAGCATTTGAAAAAATATTATGGAAAAGTTGAACCTCATCCTTATAAAAGAATATTGTCTTACGCGATGAGGCATAAAAAATTATTTATACCTTCTTTTACGATAAGCATTTTTTATACGATTATAAATATACTTCCTCCTTTTTTCGGACAGATGGCTATAGCGATTACGGGCGGTAAAAGAGTCGATATTTTGGATAAAATTCCTTTTGTTAATGAACTTTCTAATATAAGCACAAAACAAATAGCGCAACATTTTTTATCGGCGGATTCTTTGGTAAATCCCGTTATAATAGCTCAATTCGCTTTTATTATATTTATAGGATTTTTCTATGTTATTTTTAGAGTGTCTTTTGATTATATAAAAACTTTTCTTTTTTCTTTCACTTCGCAAGAAATAGGAAAGGATGTTCGCACGGATATGTTAAAAGGTTTAATGAATACCGATATTGCCTATTATAAACAGGAAAAAGAAGGAGATATAATAAGCAAGATTTTAAATGAGTCTTCTACTATAGAAAATTTTATATCTGGCACTTTGCCTAATCTCATAACAGTTCCTTTAACTTTAATATTAACTTTATGCGCGTTATTAATTTTGAATGTAAAACTTACTTTAGCATGTTTTATAGCCGCTCCCTTAATAGCATTTGGAATAAATTTTGTATCTAAACTTATAAAGACAAGAGTAACCGCTCAACAGAATCTATTAGGAAATATAACTTCCATAGCGCAGGAAGATATAAGAGGAATAGAGGTTATAAAAATATTTTCTAAAGAAGAAGAAGAGGTTAATAGATATAAAAACGCTTATTCGGATTATATTAAATTGGTTAGAAAAATGTCTTTATTGCAGGCTTTGAATAGACCTATGACGGAACTTGTAATGATAGTAGCAATGCTTACAATATTGGCTTACGGCGGATATTTGATATTTAGAGGAGAGATGCCTTTTGAATTTTTATGGGGATTTTTGCTTTATATGTTAAATATTTCCTCTCCCGTTAGAGACTTATCGGGAATATTTATAAATTTGCAAATGACTAAAGGAATAGCTCGAAGAGTATTTCAAATAATGGATTTGCCCGCCGAAAATGTGGACGATAAAACCAAAAAAGAAATGAAACCTATTGAAAGCTCGATAACTTTTGAAAATGTGCATTTTGAATATCCTAAAAGAAGCGACAGTCAACCTTTTCATTTAGGACCGATTAATGTAAATGTAAAAAAGGGAGATGTCGTAGCTTTCGTTGGGAATTCGGGCGGAGGCAAAACTACTCTTATAAGTTTAATTCCAAAATTATTTTCTCCAACCGAAGGAGTTATAAGATTTGACGGAATCAATATTGAAGAATTGAATACAAGAAGTTTAAGAAATCAAATAGGAGTAGTTTCTCAAGAAAATATATTATTCTACGGAACTGTTAGAGAAAATATTTTATACGCGAATAGAGAGGCTACGGACGATAATTTAATAAGAGCGGCAAGAATAGCGCATGCGGACGAGTTTATAGTAAAACTGCCAAACGGATACGATACGCATATAGGACCGAGAGGAATAATGCTTTCGGGCGGGCAGAGACAGAGAATTGCCTTGGCTCGAGCGGTTTTAAAAAAGCCTTCTATACTCATACTTGACGAAGCTACAAGCGCTTTAGATACGGAAAGCGAAATGTATGTTCAAAAAGCCTTAAACGAAATTATTAATTTGCAAACGACTTTCGTAATCGCTCATAGATTATCGACAATAAAAACTGCGACTTATATTTGCGTTGTTGAAAACGGAAAAATTATAGAATCGGGAACGCATGAAGAATTAATGAAAAGAGGCGGAAAATATCAATATTTGTATTCTTTACAATTTAGGGAATAATTTTATTTAATAATATAATTATGATATTGACATTTTTAATTAATAATTTATAATATTAGAAATTGATTGTTAATTGTAGGTATTCTTTAAAGAAGGAAATTTTAAAATGAGCGAATGTAAATTCTACAATACAATACAATACAATACAATACAATACAATACAATACAAGCCATTATTATAATTTTTGGCTGTTTTTTCAT
>CAKVCG010000185.1 GCA_934725525.1 uncultured Brachyspira sp.
TCTTTTTCTCCGATTATAGAATATGCCAATCTTTTTGCAGCGTAAGACTTACCTACTCCCGCCGAACCTTGCAATATGATATTTTTATTATCTTTTATTAATTTCTCAAGTTTATCGTATTCTTTTTCGGTTATATAAACTTCTTGTAGGAATTTATTTTTATCATATATAGTTGGTGGTAAAAATAAGTCATTATCTTCAAAGGAAATATCTATTTTATTATTTTTTACTATTTCTCTACATATATTAAGCAAACCTTTTGATTTATCTTTAGTATAATCATAATAATATATAATATTCTCTCTTGCAGAATTTAACGCTTTTTTTAAGCCATCTTTACCGTCTTTTTCAAAAAATTTTTCTATAAAAAATTTTGTCATTTCAATATTAGGTCTTTTTTTATATAAAGTTCCATTTTTCATATTTTTAAATGTATTATATAAAAATTTATAAGTTGTTTCGCTATATATACCTATTTCATCTATTAATTTATCAGCTCCTTCTTGCAAACCAATTTCTCCACTATATATTTTTTCCATAGTGTCAAAAAGTAATTCCATTTGTTCGTTTGTTAATTTTTCTTTTGCCATAAAAATCTCCTTTTAATTTTTGTTATATATATTATATAAACATTTTAAATAAATTTTTATCGCTACTCTACCCTATTTACCATTTATAAAATATTCTTTTGGACTTTCAAAAAAAGCCTCATGAAATGAAATGGTTTAATTATCATTCCATATACTGCCTTACTTTCGTCATTAGATAGCGTAAAAGAACTAAATCATCCAACACGCCGTCTTTTCCAAATCTCTCTCGTATTTGTTCTATTGGCGGAATTTTCACATCCAATCGTCTTACATATTCCATAATAATATCTTTATGCCTGATTAAACCTTCATCTATTCGTTGCCTTTGACCCATTATTCATCCTCCAAAATTTGCCTTATTTTTATTACAGGACTTTTAACTTCATCCATATCCTCATCGGACATCTCATACACAGTTATTTTTGTATTCGGTAAATAAAAAGCCGCAGATATTTTACAATTCGCAATGACAAATCCGTCAAATCTAAAAAGGACATCCTTACCAATTATTATTTTATCATTATACGGCGTAAATCCTTGTGAAACTGCAAGTAATTTATCTCGTATGGTGGCTAAATTTCCACCTTCCAATTTATAAATAAAGTCGATATAATAAATCCAAAGGACATCGAGTTCGTCTTTTGCTTGTGGAACTTTCTTTACATCATCGGCAATCCAATCCAAAGATGCCATCAATATCAAATCTTTATCTTGATAACGAACCTTCACCCGCTCATCATCAAAGAAATCAATAATTTTTTGTATATTGCCATCCATTCTACATTATCCTCAATTAATTATATAATCGTTTTTTATAAATTCCTTAAGCTATCTTCAATAAATAATCCTTCAATATTTAAAGAATTCAAATTTTCAATATTATATTTTGCAGTTTTATGTTTAGAATTTATCCTTAACGCTTTATTAAAATATTTTTTAGCTTCCTCGATTTTATTAATTTTTGCTAAAGCCACGCCGTAATTATTTAATATATCGCAATCGTTAGAATTAATTTCAATTCCTTTTTCGTAATAATTAATGGCGTTAGAATAATCTTTTAAATATAAATACGAATTGCCAATATAATACCAAGTTTCAAAATTATCGCCGCCTAATTGAGAGGATTTTAAAAGACATTTTATAACATTTTTATATTCCTTATCCATATAATAATATTTTCCTATAGTTAACCAACTACTCGCATCGTCATAATCAAAACCTCTATGCTTTAATAATAATTTTCTTTGATTTTTTATAAGCTCTTCGTCTTCTAATTCTATGGATTTTAAATAGGCTTCTATAGATTTTTTATATTTCTTATCGCCGTAATATGCATTGCCAATATTAAACCAATAACCGCTATTTTTCGGAGATAATTTTATGGCTTTTGCAAAAAAATCTAAAGCTTCTTTATGTTGTCCGTTTTCTTCATAAATTAAACCAATGCTATCCCAAATAATAGGGTCTTTAGAATTTAATTCTATAGCTTTTAAATATGTGGCTATGGCTTTTTTAGGTTGATTATTAAAATAATACGCTTTGCCAAGAAGTCGCCAATA
>CAKVCG010000186.1 GCA_934725525.1 uncultured Brachyspira sp.
ATACAGGCTTTACAAAAACCCATGCAATCTTTTGCAACTTCTATAATTTCTTTATAAGTCATAATTAATCCTTAAAATTTATTTAACTAAATTTATAAAATAAAAATTATTATATATTCTTAATTTAAATAAACAAGTATCAAGCGGCGGCTTATTATTTTTTCTTAACGCGTATAGCCATGCAATGAAAAAATAATTATCTCTCCAAATAGGAATAAGAAAATTTATATTGCGCAAAAGGTATATAAAAAACATCTTTCAATTTCGGACTCTTCAATACGGGAGGCTCGTAATAATAAAGCGGAATTATAACCGCTTCGTCCTCTATAAGAATTTTTTCCGCTCTATGTAAAGCGGGCATTCTAATATTTTGGTTTATAGTCTTTGACGCTAAAAGAATCTCGTCATCGAAAGCCTTATTCGTAAATAAAGAATGATTTTTATAAGAATAACTTACGAACATTCCCAAAAATGTTGTCGGGTCGTTATAGCTTCCCGTCCAACTTGTTCCCGCCATAGTATAATCTCTTTCCGTTCTGAATTTATTGATAAAAGGAGCGAATTCCATTTGAGTAAGTTTAATGTCTATTCCCAAATTAACCTTCCACATATTCTGCACGGCTTCGAACATTGGAATATCGTTATTGAATGTGACATAGAATTCCAAAACAGGAAAATTCTCTCCGTTCGGGTATCCTGCTTCCGCCATTAATATTTTCGCTTCCGACACATTGCTATCGTAATCTTCAGGGGCAACGCTTATATATTCTCCCGCGTTTTCTCTAAAATCTCCTTCGATATCCGTCACTCCTCTCGGCACTAAAGCTCCCGCGGGTTTTCCAGATTTAACTATATTTTTTACTATATAATTTCTGTCTATAGCCAAAGATAAAGCTCGTCTCACTCTTTTATCTTTCAAAATTTCGTTTGTGGTATTCAAGGCGTAATATTGAGTTCCGATTCTTGTGGCAATATCAATCAAACCTTCTGCTCTCAAACTGTCTATATCCTGCCAAGGAAAAGTGTCGGAAAAATGCAAAGATCCTTCTTTCACTCCCGCAACGGCGGAATTAGGATTATCCATAAAAACGAATTTTATTTTTTCTGCGACTATCGTCTCTTTATTCCAATAATTCGTATTTTTTACAACCGTTATGCTTTCGTCAGGTTTTCTTTCAAGCATTTTAAAAGCTCCGTTTCCCACGCAAGTTATTGGATTCATTGTCCAATCGTCTGGATTTTTTTCAACAATATCTTCTCTAATGGGCGAAAACACGGGCAAATTAACCAATTCTAAAAAATATGCGGTCGGATATTCCAATTTAACTTCCAAAGTAAAATCGTCCAAAGCCTTAATCCCAAATTCTTCGACATCAATCTCTCCCGAATTAACTTTTAAAAAATTAAGAATAGGCTCGAATAAATAACTCGGTTCGCTTGCCGTATCGGGATTTACAACTCGTTTCCAAGAATATTCAAAATCATGCGCTGTTAAAGTTTTTCCGTCCGACCATTTTCCGTTGGTTCTCAAATGAAAAATATAAGTCAAACCGTCGTCCGAAATATCCCAACTTTCCGCCGCACCTGGCTGAATCGCTATATCTTTATATTTTGTCGTAAGGCACTCGAATAAATGCGTAACATAAGTAGAGCCTTGCAAAGTTATATTAAGCGCGGGGTCAATAGTTTTCGGCTCCGCTCCCAAATTGACATATATCGCGTCAACGATTTTATCATTTGAACAAGAAACGCAAACGATAATAGAAATAATAGATAAAATAAAAAATATTTTCTTCATTTTAAAACTCTCTTTATTTTTCAATTTTTTTAATTACGGTTTCAAACTATTGAACGAAATTATATTTTAAATTATATTAATGTCAATAAAAATAATATTTAACAATCTGATAACAAATTGATTTTTTAATGCATAATAGAATGTATGAATATAATTAAAACTGTCGTTGCTAGCCCGCAGAGCGTGATATGGCAATACAAATTATACAAATTAAATTTTATTTTTTACTCTTATTAAAAAATTTTCAACTAAAGAATTAAATAATTCGGGTTGTTCTATTTGTAAATTATGTCCCGCGATATCTA
>CAKVCG010000187.1 GCA_934725525.1 uncultured Brachyspira sp.
GCAAATCCGCTTGTCACTCCGCTATCCATTAAAGTTTGATAAGCTATATTTAATTTAAAAGCCCTTTGAGCGTCTTCGGGCAAAGAAGAAAATTTAGTTTTATCCGATTTATAATCCACTTCTTTTGAAAACCAAGTATTTCCTTCGCTCGCTTCTTTCAATTTTCTTGCGACTTCATGGCTTATAGAATCGATTCTTATATAATGCCCGAAATCTCCAAAAAATATTTTTTCCGTTTCGGGTTTTTTGCTTATATCTATTACTTTCATTAAATCAATACCTCTTTATTAATATATAAATAATTAACATAATTTTTAATTTATATTTTATTTATATTTTTTTATTTGTCAAATTTGCCGTTCATTTTATGCCATGAAATATGAAATAAGAAAGAATTATATATTAAATATTCAATATAAATCTATAGAATAGAGATAATATTATGATAACTGTATATTAAAAATATGAATTCATAGTTTATTTTTCTGTAAAATATAAAAAATGTATTTAGAATATTTCATTTTTAATATATAATCAAAATAAATCTAAAATAAAAAACTATATGGAAAAATTATGAATAAAAAAATATTTATTATATTTACGATTATTTTTATATCTTTAATCTCAAAAAATATTTACTGCGAAGATAACGCTAAAATCTATGTTATTAAAAAATTAGAATTTCAAGAGATAAATAGATGGTATGCCTCTTATATAAAAAAAGCGATTAAAAAAGCGGGAGACGAAGGAGCGAGTTTGATAATATTGGAATTGGATACGCCGGGAGGATTATTATCTTCCGCACTCTCTATAAAAAATTATATAATCGAAAGCGATATTCCCGTTGTCGCTTATATAAACAAAAACGCGCTTTCAGCGGGAGCTTTAATATCTTTAAGCTGCGAAGCGATTTATATGTCGGATGGAAGCATAATAGGAGCTGCGACTCCCGTTTACATGAAAGGAAACGAAATTGAAAAAGCGGGCGAAAAAGAAATAAGCGCGATGCGAGCTGCAATGCGTTCGTCTGCAGAGAGAAGCAAAAAGAATGTTATAGCCGCAGAAGCTATGGTTGATGAAACTATTATTTTAACTAAATCAAAAGACGGAATAGATTTAGACGATAAAACTTTACTAACTTTAAGTCTTGAAGAAGCCTTAAAAGTAAATATAGCCGATGCAAAAGCAAATTCAATAATCGAAATAATTAAATTAAGAAATCTATCCGAAAACTCTACTATAAAAAATGTAGAAGAAGAAAAATACGATTATATATTAAGATTTTTGATAAATCCCGCGGTTTTAAGCGCGTTAATATCAATAGGAATTATAGGCGTTTACATTGAATTAAAAACTCCAGGATTTGGAATTGGCGGCGTAATTTCAATAATCGCGTTTTCAATATTTTTCTTCGCTCAAATTTTCGTTGGCGATAGCGGTTTTTTATCTCCCGCAATATTTTTGCTTGGAATAGTTCTTTTGGCGATTGAAATATTTGTTATTCCAGGTTTTGGCATTACGGGAATACTTGGAATATTAGGAATAGTCGCGGGAATATTTATGTCTTTTGGAATAAACAATATAGCTCAAGCGACTTTTGTAGTTTTTGTTTCTCTTATTGCCGATATTATTCTTATAATTATTTTAGCGAGATTTATTTTGAAATCAAAAGGTTTCAAAAGTAAAATAGCTTTAGACACTGACACGTCGGGATATTATTCAAGCGTTTCTTATGACGATTTGCTTGGATGCGAAGGAATAACCGACACATTTTTAAGACCTTCGGGAAATATTATAATAAATGGCAAAAAATATGACGCAATAACTGAAGGAGAATTTATAAACAAAGGCGTAAAAATTAAAGTTATTCTTGTCGAAGGAAATAAAATAGTCATAAAAGAAGTAAAAGAATAATTAAAAAAATTATATAAATTTTTTCAATTTCAATATAAAATAATATTATGAATAACGATATAATATTAAAACTAAAAAATGTTAAAAAATACTTTTACAATAAAGTCAATATAATAGAGACGCTTTTGAAAAAGAATAAAGAAATAAAAGCG
>CAKVCG010000188.1 GCA_934725525.1 uncultured Brachyspira sp.
CTCTAACTTGATTATCTTCGTAAATTGCCAAATCTATTTTATTTTTAACATTGCAATCGTATTCAAAAACTTTATTTGGAAATTTGCCGATTTCATTTTTCTGGTATTCTTCCAAATCTTCCTTTTGAGCGTTAATTAAAAGTTGTTTTAAATTTTTTTCAAATTTAGAAATATTCTGTTCGCTCGGATTAAAAACCTTAAAATCTTTTAGAAATCCATCGATAGATATTTGTTTATACTTCATTTTAAATCCTAAAATATAATTTCTAATTTCTTAAAATTCATTTAAAAAATATTATAACAAAATACTTCCGTTTGTCAAAATTTGACAATTTTATTTTGAAGTCTAAAAAGAACAATAAATTTTTATTTCTTAAATCTATTTTGAATTGCAAGACTGTTCCTTTCCCAAAATATATTATCAAAAAATCCTTGAATAGTTTTATCTTCTTTTGCTTTTTCAAGTCGGCTTTCAGTCCAAGCGCAATAAGTCGGATTCTGTTCTATTCCGCAATAATTTCTGTTTAATTTTTTAGCGACAACCGAAGTAGTTCCGCTTCCCAAAAACGGGTCAAAAATAAAATCGTTTTCGTTTGAGCTTGCCAAAATCAACTTCGCTATAAGTTTTTCTGGCTTTTGAGTAGGATGAGCCGTATTTTCAGGCATAGACCAATATGGAATAGAAATATCGTCCCAAAAATTAGACGGGCAAGTATCTCTAAAATTTCCTTCTTCAGTTTCTATCCAATCTTTAGGTTTTCCTTCTTTTCTATAAGGAGCGATTACTTTTCTTCTAACCTTTACTTTATCCAAATTGAAAGTATATTTATTTGAAACCGTTGCAAACCAAATATCTTCCATTCCGTTTTTCCAATTCGATTTCGCCCCTCGCCCTTTCTCTCTCTGCCAAGTAATTCTATTTTGAATATTCAAATATTGCGATAAAACATTTCCTATTATTAAACTTGATTTCCAATCGCAACAAACATATATTGAAGCGTTTTCTTTTAATATTGGCAAAACCGATTCAATCCAAGATTTAGTATATATTTCGTAACTCAAATTATCTTTATTTCCAAATTTAAAACCATGATAATCTTTTGATAAATTATAAGGCGGGTCGACAATCATTAAATCGACAAATTTATCTTTAATTTTTTTTAGAACGGAAAAACTGTCTCCGTTAATAGTTTTATTTTTAATTTCGTCTTTCGTATATTCTTTTATATTTTCTTTGTCAATTATGCATTTGTTTAAAAATAATTTTCCGTTTTCGCTTTCAATATCAAAGTCTATTGTTTTATTTAATTTAGATTTCATTTTATAATTTTTATTTATTCCCATTCTATAGTCGAAGGAGGTTTTGAAGAAATATCGTAAACTACTCTATTTATTCCTTTAACTTCGTTTATTATTCTATTCGATATTATTCTTAAAACTTCGTAATCTATTTTAGCCCAATCCGCCGTCATAGCGTCAACGCTTTCAACCGCCCTTATAGCGCAAACTTGCTCGTAAGTTCTATTGTCTCCCATTACGCCAACGCTTTTAATCGGCAAAAGCACGGCAAACGACTGCCATAATTTTTTGTATAATCCCGCTTTCTTTATTTCCGAAACGACAATATCGTCCGCTTCCTGAAGTATTTTTATTCTCTCTTCGGTAATATCTCCCAATATTCTAACGGCGAGTCCAGGACCTGGAAATGGCTGCCTATAAATTATATCTTCGGGCAAATTTAATTCTTCGCCAATTTCTCTAACTTCGTCTTTAAATAATTCTCTGAAAGGTTCTAATAATTTTAATTTCATGTTTTTTGGAAGTCCGCCGACATTATGATGACTTTTTATAACCGCCGAATTTCCTCTTAAAGAAACGCTTTCTATTATATCGGGATATAAAGTTCCTTGCGCCAAAAATCCTACATTTTTTATTTTTTTAGCTTCCTCTTCAAATATATTTATAAATTCTTTTCCGATTATTTTTCTTTTTCTTTCGGGATTTTTAACTCCTTTTAATTTATT
>CAKVCG010000189.1 GCA_934725525.1 uncultured Brachyspira sp.
AAATCAAAAGTCCCGTAATTCTTCGCTTTTTCAACATAATAATTTTTTCCATCATCCTCAAATGGAAACATTGAAGAATATGTATAATAACTGAAAGCTAATATTTGATATTTAGGGAGAAAATCGTATCCAAAATATAATCCTATATTAAAGGCTATATTGTCATTAATAAATAGCGAATAATCTAAAGTAATTTTTGCATAATATATAATTTTATTATCCATATTTACTTTTGATATAAATTTTTGATAGTATCCTCCATCTCCTTCGCCACCTTTTACTATAGCAATAGAATAATCTACCGAAGTATAACTTGTTTCCTCATCGTAGTATGATAAAGATACGGGGATTTTTATTCCTCCTCCAATTCCTATTGAAAATCCTCTTATATTCAATTTTGGCAATAATCCTATTTGAATATTGTTATGGCTAATAGTAAATTTTCCTCCATAGCTGCCAAAATTATCCCCATAATATTCTAATTGATATTTATCTCGAGCGTAGCCAATTTCTCCTAAAGCGCTTACGGCTAAACCGTCTCTAATTTGAAACATATAACCTAATTGAGAAATAACTCCAATATCAAATCCAAAAAATCCGCTCATTTCATATTTTACATAGTCCACTGCAACTTTCATGTTTTTTGAAGGATATGCATAGTTTCCGCCTATTGGAATGCCCAATATAAATTCAAAACCGCTTTTTGCAAATGCTGAAATATTGAAAATTACAAAAATTGAAACTATGAAAAATAATTTTTTTAAATTCAAATTTTTCATAAATAATATCCTTTTTTTAATCTAAACTATTTATAAATATTTAAACTCTCGGTCCAAACCTTAAGCCTAATTGAACTCCGAAATTTAAAGTTCCGTAATTTTTTGGTTTGTCAATATAACCATAATCATAAGTCGAGCTATTATAGTAAAAAATATCTCGTTTTCGTTCGGGTAAAAAATCATATCTACAATACAAGCCGATATTTATAGCCCATTTTTGATTTAAGAAAATAGAATAATCTAAAGTCAATTTTGCATAAGGTATAACATAATAAGACTTTTGTTTTTGGTAATATTCATATCCATCCACGTAATAGACATGGTCATACCATTCATTCTCTTCGCCGCTTGTAGTATCTTCATTATTTTCAACCGAATATGAAGCGGAACTTGACGAATAATTATTTTTATAACTATAGCGCCAATAATCGTATATTGGAAATTTTATTCCACCGCCAATTCCTATTGAAAATCCTTCTATATTAAATTTTGACAATAATCCTACTTGAACGCTATCATAACGAAAGTAATAATCTTTCAAATAATTTCCATCATATTTAATTTTATAATTATCATGCGAATATCCAATATCCGCTAAAACACTTATGCCAAAGCCTTCTTTAATTTGAAGCATTCCGCCAAATTGGGCATTAACGCCGACATCAAAGCCGAAAGAATTTCTCATTTGAACATCTTTCATGCTTTCTGAAATAATTGAAAAACTGCCCCCGATTGGAACATTCAATATAAACTCCGCGCCGCTTTCGGCAAATGCAGAAATATTGAATATTGCAAGAATTGAAATAACAAAAAATAATTTTTTAAAATTTTTAAAATTTAAATTAATACTTTGCATACTAAAATCCTTTTTAATAATTTAATTTTCATTTAAAAGATACAAAAAATATAAAAAAAGTCAAGTAAAAATTTACATTTTTGTGAAGAAAAAAAAAAAAAATAGATAATTTTCAAAAATAAGCCTCTTACAAGAAAAATTTTAATAAAAGTCAAGGTTATATTTTATATTGATTAATTAAAAAATAGATTTATAATATTTTGTATTTCAAATTCTATTTCTATAAAGGATATTTCTAAATAAATGTTTTTTGGAGAGATTAATTATATTTTTTTATACGCAATATTTCCCGTTCTTATAACGGTATTTATTTTATCAAGAAAAAAAGTAAATAAAGCGCTTTCAATATTTATAAAAAATTTTAA
>CAKVCG010000190.1 GCA_934725525.1 uncultured Brachyspira sp.
GAAGTTCGGCTTATAGATTTGGCTTCGGCTTATACTATATTTCCAAATTCGGGAATATTTATAAATCATTATTCTGCTGTTTCATTAAAAAAAGAAAACGGAGAGATATTTTATTTTCCTAAAAAATCCTATACTCATAAAAGAGTGATTTCGGAAGAAAGCGCGTATTTAATAAATAAAATTTTGTCCGACAGAAACGCAAGGCAAGGCTCTTTCAGAAGTTATAGAGGATTGGTTTATCCTTTTTCTATAGCGATTAAAACGGGAACTTCAAAAGGCTCAAGAGACGCTTGGGCTGTCGGTTATACAAAAGATTATATAGTCGGTTTATGGCTTGGAGATTTTAAGGGAAGCGAAATGATAAATATAACGGGAGGAAACGGAGCAGTCCCGATACTTTACGATTTATTTTCTATGCTTAATAAAAGTCAAAAAGAAACAAAATGGCATAAGCCTAAAGATATTATAGAGAGAGAAATTTGTTTAATTAGCGGAAAATTGAGAGGAGAATTTTGTAAAGAGACAAGATTAGAGGAGTTTTCTATTTTTAATGTTCCTAAAGAAGAATGCGATGTTCATAATTTATATATAAAAAGAAATTCTGACGGAAGTATTGATAAAAAAGTTTTTCTTAATTTGCCGAGCGAATATAACGATTGGATTAAAGAAAGACAGATAGAAAAACCAAATTCAGAATGGATAAAGGCAGAAAATACTTACGCTTATAATAATTTAAATCAAATTAATAATTTTAATAGTATAAATAATCAAAATAAAATAAATGAAAGAATTTCAATAACTTCGCCAACCGATAATTCCGTTTATAAAATAGATTCCACTTTGCCTTTGGAATATCAAAATATTTTTATTTCTTCTTACATTCCTAAAAATATTATCGAAGCTAATTTATATTGCAATGAAGAGATTATTGCGAATATTGAAGAATTAAAAAACGGTTCTGTGATTTGGAATCTTAAAAAAGGAGATTATACTTTTTATATAAAGGCGATTAATTTTGAAGGAAACGAATTAAAAAGCCCGAATATAAATATATATATACAGTAATTTTTTTAAATAAAGTTTATCAATTTAAATGGACTTTTTCCGATAATTGTAATGTAAATGTAAAAGGAGTTTATAATGTTAAAAAAAATTATAACTATGATATTAATTATAGCTTTTTCATTGAATATAGAAGCCGCTTATAATTCAAACAAATATATGAAAGTAGTCGATGTTCAAGGAAATGTGAAACTTGAAGTAGATGTAAAAGGTTATCCGCAAGTTCAAGCGTCAAAAAAGATGATTCAAAAACCCGCAAGATTGGGAGATTTATTATTTACGAGAGATACGATTATTACGGGAACATCTTCGCTAACCGCTTACTTACAAAACAGAGTTTTATTAAAGGTTAAAGAAAACTCTTCATTATATTTGGATAGCACTTTTGATAAAAACGGCAACATTATATTTAGTTTGCGTAGAGGCGAGATTTTAGTAGTATCGCCTATGAGCTATAAACCCGACTATATTACGATTTACACCCCCGACAATAGCACGATAAATATATCTGGAACGGCCATAGTTTCCTACAATGGCGTAACAACGAGAGTTCAATTCTTGCATGGATACGGAAAATTAAACAATACTCCAGTAGGACAATTTACCGAAGTTAATTTAAGAGATAGAACTACAACGGATATCGTTATGAACGCTTCTTTAAGAAATAGAGTAAACGAAATATTAGGAATGCAATATATAGATAAAGTTTCTCAAGTAAATATTTATAGAGATATTGCAAGATTAAATAATTCCACTACTTTTAATGTTAAGCAAATAATAGCGCCTCCCGAACTTGAATTTGAGAGATAAATATTGTAAAAACAAAATAAATTAATTCTTTTTTTATTATAAAAACGCTTTCAATATTATGTTAATTATGCTATAATAATAAAATGAATTTTGATTTTTATAATAATCCTTATCCTTCAAAACG
>CAKVCG010000191.1 GCA_934725525.1 uncultured Brachyspira sp.
AAAATTATTTTGGCTTCTTTAAGCGAAGAGCCTTTTACTATTAATTTTAGAGATAGAATCGCCCAAATTGTTTTTGCGAAAGTGGAAAAAGCGGAATTTGAAGAGGTTGAAAGTTTATCCGAATCGGTTAGAGGAGAAGGCGGTTTTGGAAGCACGAATAAATAACTACAAACAACCATATATATAAAGCAAATTAATATAAAAAATAAAAACTATTGAATAATTTTTTAATTGTATTATAATTAATATATATAATGAAAAGTTTATTAAATTTTATATCGATATTAAATATTATAGCGGTAGTATCATGCGGATTGCCGGATGTCACGAGTATAACGCAGGAAATGAATCAACCTTTTATTACTAAGCTTACCCCTGGAGATAATAAAATAACGGTAGAATTTCAAGCTCAAAATAACGAGCCGGCGTTTAGCGGTTATAATATATATTTCGGAGACAGCGTAAATCCTCAAAAGTATAGATTATACAATTTACAAAAATCTCGCCCTACAATCATAGCCGGGACATCCCAAAATATAAACACATATACTTTTACGATAGAACCGAAAGGCTATTACTCGGAAGGAAGCGGAGAGGTGCTGACTCTTACGGAATATCAATTACAAAACGGAATTCCTATATATGTATGGGTAAGCGCCTATCAAATAACGCCTCAAGCGGAAAGTTATTATTATTATGATAATTATGTCAAAATGGCTACTCCTCGTCCAGAATATTCGAATCAAACTATAAGTTCGGGAAGCGCTATTATAAGCGGAAGTAGACAATTAGCTACTTTATCTGGGGCTGCTGGAAATTTACAATTTCAAAATGTTGCAAACGGAACTATGCAAATGACGGGAGGAACTTCTTTAAACGATATAACCGTTCCTCCAACGGACGGATACGGAAACGCTTCTCTCACCGTTACGGCGCAGAGATTATATTTAGTTAAGATAACGGAAGGAAGCGACAATTACTATGGAAAAATATTCGTTCATAGCGTAAACGGGGGAAGCGTTACGATAGATTATTGTCATCAACCGAGCGCAAATATATTGAGTTATTGATTTATGAAAAAAATTATATTTTTAATTTTTATATTATTTATATTTAATTCTTGTCGAGATGAACTTATAACAATTGTGGACGAATATAATCCTCCTTACGGAATAAAAGCTATTCCCGGTAATAATTCCATTAGTATAAGTTTCTGGTCTGGTATATTGGCTTCAGATTTTAACGGATTTAATTTATATGTTGGAACAAGCGGTTCATTTAATCAGCCCGATGACGCTATAAAAAATTCCTATGAAGGTTATCCTACAATAGCGAGTTCGAATCATACAAGAAGTAATTTTACATTAACGATGCCGGGAACATATAATAACGGAACTTTATATTATGTAACGGTTACGGCTTACGGCACTAACGAACTTCTTGAAAGCAGATATATAGAAACCAAAATAGGTTCTGTAGTTCCCGTTATACCAAGAGAAGAAGGAACAGACGCAGGAAATACATTAAGTGCTAATGGAACTACATTCGGCTCTATAGATACGAGCGCGGGATTGGTTAGAGGCTCGGGAAATTGGAAAGTTCAATATTTCGGCGTCCAAACTAATTTTAATACAATAGTTACGATTACAAACAGCGACTTAAGTTTTTTTGATTTATCCGCAACATATTCTCTTCAAGGACTTTATATATTCCATGACGGCGGTTCTGGTCTCGCTAAAATTTGGATAACCGATACAAACGTCACCCCTTCTTATCAATGGGCTTATCATAATAACTCTTCTCAATGGAATGGTATTTAATATTCTATAAATACAATAATCTTTTGTTTTTATATAAAATCTATGTTATAATATATCGGTTATTTCTTTTACTTAAAAGGCTTTAAAAATGAACGATTCTATTGAAATTAGAGGAGCTAAAGAGCATAACCTTAAAAATATATCGCTTTCTATTCCTCATAA
>CAKVCG010000192.1 GCA_934725525.1 uncultured Brachyspira sp.
AAAAATAAAGCTGAAGGAGACGCTTTGGATATAGCTCATGGAATTCAATTCACAAATCCCGTAAGTATATATTCGGGAGATTATAAAGATTTGGCTGACGCTTATTTGGTTATAGTCACGGCGGGAGCGAATCAAATGCCTGGAGAAACGAGAATAGATTTGATAAATAAAAACTCTTCGATATTCAAAAAAATTATTCCGAGCATAACAGAATATAATAAAGATTGCATTTTGCTCATAGTTTCAAACCCAGTAGATATTCTTACTATGCTTGCGTTGGAATTAAGCGGTTTTCCTAAAGAGCGAGTTTTGGGAAGCGGAACGGTTTTAGACACTTCGCGTTTAAGATATTTGCTTAGTAAAAAATTGGAAGTCGACAGTAAAAATATTCATGCTTTTATAATTGGAGAGCATGGCGACAGCGAATTAGCGGTTTGGAGCAACGCCGATATTGCGGGAATTCATATAGAAGAATATTGCAAAAATATATTAGGTTTTTGCGATATAAATTTGGAAGAAATACTTAACGAAGTGAGAAACAGCGCATATCAGATAATTGAGAAAAAAGGTTCTACTTTCTACGGTGTGGCTATGGCGGTTAAAAGAATAGCGCAGGCGATTATAAGAGACGAATATTCCATTCTTCCCGTTTCGCATTTTTTGAACGGAGAATACGGAATAAAAAATGTATGCTTGGGAATACCTTCGCTAATATGCCGTGAAGGAGTAAAAAAGATTATACCGATTAATTTAAATGAAAAAGAAAAAACTTATTTAACCGAATCGGCAAATAAATTGAAATCGGCTTATGAGAGTATAAAAAAATAATTATTTAGTTTATATGCTTCGTCATCCACTCGTAGACTTTTTTTAATTCACGCTCTTCGCCAATGTCTACGGGCTTATAATAATTTTTTTTAATTCCTTTTTCTAAATAATTCTGCTTAACTATATGATAAGGATAATCATGAGGATATTTATATTCTTCTTCGGATTTTTTATCGAAACTTGCCGAATGATTATCTTTCAAATAATTTGGAATGGAATATAACTCGCCGTTTCTTATATCTCTAATCGCCGAATCTATCGCCTTATAAGCCGAGTTCGATTTTGGACATAAAGATAAATAAATAGTGGCTTCGGCTAATGGAATTCTTCCTTCTGGCATACCGATAAAATCCACTATGCTAATCAAAGAAGAGACGATATTCATAGCTTTCGGTTCGGCTAAACCTATATCTTCCGAAGCCAATATGCATAATCTTCTAGCTATATATCGCGGGTCTTCTCCCGCTTCGAGCATTCGCGCCAAATAATAAATCGCAGCGTTCGGGTCGCTTCCTCTCACGCTTTTTATAAACGCGCTTATCGTATTATAATGTTCGTCTTCGTCAAAATTTAAAGTTTGTTTGCTTGTAACATCCTTTACAATATCTTCCGTTATCGTAAGTTTTTCTTTGGTTTCGTCTATTTGAGTTACAAAAAATGCCGCTTCGAGATAAGTTAAAGCCTTTCTTACATCTCCATGCGAATATTTTACTATCAAATCTACCGCTAAATCTTCTATTGCAATGTCGTTTTCTCCGAGTCCTCTTTTGTCAGAAACGGCTTTAATTATAGCTTCTTTAATATCGCTATCTTCAAGATTCCTAAATTCAAAAAGCATAATGCGAGAAAGCAAAGCGTTTGTAAGATAAAAGTAAGGATTTTGAGTCGTGCTTCCAATTAATATAACAGTTCCATTTTCGACTGCAGGGAGTAAAGCGTCCTGTTGGCTTTTATTGAATCTGTGAATTTCGTCTATAAATAAAATTGTCTTTTTTGAGTTCGCTAAATTCTTTTCGGCTTTTTTTATAGCCTCTCTAATTTCCGAAACATTTGAAAGAACGGCGTTTAATTTTATATATTCGCTTTTCGTTTTTTTTGCGATTATTGACGCTAC
>CAKVCG010000193.1 GCA_934725525.1 uncultured Brachyspira sp.
ATATATGGAAACGAACTTGCTTTAAGAGGATTTATAGTTTTGGCTTTCGACCAATCATTTATGGGAGAATCTGGAGGTTTTCCTCGCAATGTTTCATCGCCCGATATATTCGTTGAAAATTTTAGCGCTTCTGTAGATTATCTAGGTTTGCAAGAATTTGTTGACAGAGAAAAAATCGGAGTAGTCGGTATTTGCGGTTCGGGAGGTTTCGCTATATCAGCGGCTCAATACGATACAAGAATTAAAGCCATAGCCACTACAAGCATGTATGATATAAGCGTATCTGCAAGAGGAGGTTTGGAAGGAAAAGCTTTGCAAAAAGAAAAAGAAAGATTATCTTTGCAAAGATGGACGGACGCCGAAAACGGATATCCAGAATATATTCCATTTTTTCCAAAAGAGCCTTTAGATGAAGTTCCTGAAAATCTTGACAAATTGAATGCCGAATGGTTTCGATTTTATGCCTTAAAAAGAGGACATCATACAAACGCTTTGGGAGGATTTACAAGCACAAGTCTTTTAAATATGATGAATTTTAAACTTTTAGATTTTATTAAAGAAGTCTCTCCTCGTCCTATTCTTTTCGTAGTGGGAGACAGAGCGCATTCTCGTTTCTTTAGCGAAGATGCATATAAAGTCGCCGCAGAACCTAAAGAAATATATATTGTAGAAGATGCGGAACATATAGACCTTTACGATAGAATTGATAGAATTCCTTTTGACAAATTGGAAAACTTTTTTAAAACAAATCTAAAATAAATTATAATGTTAAAGAGTTTATATGGTTTTAAAATTCTATAAACTCTTTAATAAAAAATTAACCAAAAGGAGAATTAAAATGAAAACGATAAATAAATTAAATTATATAATGATTTTCATTATAATTATTGAATTAATTAGTTGCTCAAAACTATTTTCTTCAAATCAAACGAATGAAATAAATCAAAAAAGCGAGGTAAAAAACAATATGCAAAACTATAGAAAAAACGACATTTCTTTTAATTTACAAACAAAAACCGTTAGATTAAATAGCGGATACGATATGCCGATTATTGGAATTGGAACTTACAGTTTAATAGGAGATATTTGCGTTAATTCCGTTTCAACCGCTATTAAAAACGGATACAGATTAATAGATACGGCTTATATGTATCATAATGAAAAAAGCGTGGGCGAAGGAATAAAAAAATCTGGCATTCCGAGAGAAGAGATTTTTGTAATTACAAAATTATATCCGAATCAATTTAACGACGCGGAAAAATCTATAAATGAAGCTTTAGAAAAATTGGATATTGATTATATAGATTTAATGCTTTTGCATCATCCTGGCGTAAACGATGTGAAAGCCTATAAAGAAATGGAGAAAGCTGTTGGGGAAGGAAAGATTCGCTCTATAGGTTTGTCAAATTGGTATATAAAAGAATTAGAAAGTTTTCTTCCTCAAATAACTATTATGCCCGCTCTTGTTCAAAATGAAATCCATCCTTATTATCAAGAGAATGAAGTTATTTCGTATATTCAAAACAAGGGAATTGTCGTTCAGGCTTGGTATCCGTTGGGAGGACGCGGACATCAAAAAGAATTATTAAACGACAAAGTTTTGAAAGAAATCGCTCAAAATCATAATAAATCTGTAGCTCAAGTTATTTTAAGATGGGATATTCAAAAGGAAGTCGTAGTTATTCCTGGCTCGAGCAATCCAGCTCATATTAAAGAGAATATAGATATATTTGATTTTGAATTAACAGACGAAGAGATGCAAAAAATAGCCTCTCTCGAAAGAAACGAAAAACATGATTGGTATTAAAATTTAATTAAAAATTAAAATAAATAATAGGAGATATAAAATGAATATAGACGATTTTATAAAATATTGTAAAGAAGGAAATTATATTAGAGGAGACGATAA
>CAKVCG010000194.1 GCA_934725525.1 uncultured Brachyspira sp.
ATAGGAGAGTTAGGACTTTCGGGCGAAGTTCGTCCCGTTAGATTTATAGAAAGAAGAATAAAAGAGATGAAAAAATTCTCTCTTAAAGAAGTTTATATTTCAAAAAGAGCTATAAAAGAAATCGGAGCTTCAAAAATAGCGGAAGGAATAAAAGTTATAGGAATAGAGCATATTTCAGAAGCGGTTAAAAGATTGGGAATAAATTAATATAAAATAAATTCTTAATTCTATAACCAAATTTGTATATATTTTTTAATAGCTTTTCTTTATAATAAAATATATTACATAATTAATCATAGAACCAAAAGCCATAGAACCCCCAAACATTAAAGCTATATTTATTAAAGTCGGTTTAAATATATTATTTAAATATAGAATAAAAAATATGCCGTAGAACAAAGTATTTACGATAAAAGACTGTAACAATATATATTGAGGTTTACCTATTCCATAAAATATATTTGTTATAATATTTCCATAAGTAAATATTATATAAAAAGGCAAAATAATCACTATTAAAAATAATATCTGTTTATAGTTTTGAATATTCATTGCATATTTAATAAAGTATTTATATAAAGGTATAAATATTATCCATATAATTATAAAAACTGTATTTAGTAAAATATACGGTTTTAGACTTAAATTTTTATCTTTAGAGAAATTGCTTTTTATCATCTCGCCAAGTTGCAAAGATGGTATTAAAAGCCAAGCCCAGAAAAAATTATTTGCAATCCAATAGTTTCCTTGTTCGCCAACTATATTTACCATTCTTAAAATCATAAAGCTAAATATAAAATTTCTATAAAACGATTCAAATCCAGAAACGATATTTATTTTTCCGATATTGATATTATATAAAAAGCTAAATTTTATTTCTTTGCTAAAAATATTATATTCGTTTTTATTTAACAAAACAATCAAAATTATTATTGATATAAAATTTGACAATATATTATTATAAGCTATGCCGTTTACTCCGATATTTATTGATATTGGATATTGAGATATAAAAATAAAATCAAATATAACCGTTATTGCCGTCTTCAATATAGAAACTATGAATATTTCTTTATAATTTCCTAATGCCACATTAATTATAATAAAAAATTGAAAAATAATAATAAATATATTTGCAAAAGATTCTAATTTTATATAAGTAGCCGTTTGATTAATTAATGTTTCATTTTGTCTCATAGCGGATACTAAATTATTTGAAAATACATTTATTAACAAAGCCATTATCAAATATATAATTAAAATAATTAGTATAGAAGTTCTTATTTTATTGATTAAATTTGATTTGTCGTTGTTATTTATTTTTCCGATAAAGAAAAACATAGGCGCTATTATAGCTTCTTGCAAAACTTCGTATATTATTCCAAGCCACATTTGGTTGCGAAGCAATATTTATAGCGCTATCATCGGGATAACTTCCTAATAAATATATTCTCAAAGTCGAATATACGGACGGTAAAATTGCTAAAAATATTAACGATAGTAATAATTTTATACTTGTATTGTTTAATTCTGATTTTAATTTTGTATTAATCATTATTATACCCTAAATTTAATTAAAATACTCGCTTATTACTTCTTTCAAACCGTTTTTATCAAGTTTGTATAATTCTAATAATTTTTCTCTTGTCGCTACTTCAAAAAATTTATTTGGCAACGCATGAATTTTTACGGGTTTAAATATTTGATTATCCGCCATAAGCTCTAAAATCGCGCTTCCAATTCCGCCATTTTTTAAACTCTCTTCTATTATTAAAATTTTATCCGATTT
>CAKVCG010000195.1 GCA_934725525.1 uncultured Brachyspira sp.
GAAATGAAAATTGCTTCAAATAATTTGGAATTTGAAAAAGCTATTGAGATAAGAGAGAGAATAAATCAATTAAAAAATGCAAAATCGTCAAGTAAAAATAAAAGTAAAATTGGTAAAGTGAAGATAAAATAACTTCAACTATAAATTTTATTTCTTCAAAAAACCAAATTCGTAAATCTTCGGCTCAATCTTTTTAGATAAAATTTTCATTCTCTCTCTTAAATTTCCAATCAATTTATTATAAGTTTCGTCAATACTTTTATTATTCATTCTTCCGCTTTTTGAATCGACTCCTTGAAAGAATTTCCTAATATCATAATATGACGCGTTAATATTAATCAAATCATGCTTATGATAATATTTCCATAACTCTCTGCCCGCTTCAAAAATATCTTTCGCTTCTTTTGAAAATTTTATTGGCTTTGGGCTTACTCGTTCCGTTAAAAGTTCTTTCGTCTCTTTTGGTTTTATTTTTCCGTCTATAAAATCCTTCATAAAATGCGATTCAAAATTATTTTTCGCTTCAACTTCCGCCTCGCTAAAAGGTATCCAATGATTAATTCCTTCTTCTGCAGAAATTCTATTTTGTTCAGAAAATAAACTAAAAGTCAAACAATCGCTTTGAAATTCTTTATCGTTTTCCCATCCGTCTTCAGGATATAAAAATTGGTCTCTATCATTTATCCAAGTCGCTTCAATACAATGTCTAATAGAAAGATACATACAAGATTGAATTAAATTATTTACGGTTATTATATTTGTATGATTAAAGTTATTTTCCGAACTTATTCTAATATAATTTTGATTTTGAAAATCGTTTCCCCTCGTATTCATAATGCCGATTTCTTTTTCATTATTATCATAAAAAGAACTATACCAATCATTTATTTTTTTATTTGTTTTATGTTCTGAATAAAAATTTTTATCTCCAATAAAAATATTTTTTGCATCATAAATATTAACCTTGATATTTTTTATAGTCTCCTTTTTAGAAGTATCCCAAATCAAAAAACCGATTGGAAATTTTCCTTGAACATTATCAAAAGTATTTGCAGGAACAATAAAACCTTTTAAAAATTTCGCTTTAAATTCTTCTCTGAAATTTATAAAGCCGCTTGAATTTACATATTTTAAAGTTGAAAATGAAGCTAAAAGACAGTTTGGAATTTCTTTATAAATTCTAATAAAAAATTGAGTAAAAATCTCTCTTATCGAAAGTCCTAAATTTAATTCAACGCTATATTTCTCGTAAACTTTACCTAATGTCGCCACTTTCGTTTTATTTTTTCCAGTTCCCGTAGCTTGTTTTTGGTCGCCCGCTTCCGCATAAGGAGGATTGATATAAATAATAAGTTTTTCGGGTTTCTCCTCAATAACCTTCTTTAATTCTTTCGGTAATTTAGAAAAATCATCATTCAAAAAATCAAACTTAAAAATATGATTTCTAAACATTCCCGTCCCGCTCCTCAATCTTGCAAGCATTATATCAACATCCGCTTGGTCGATTGTAGATGCCCAAATATTATTTATATTAGTTAATCCCGCAAGTAAATTCCCAGTCCCAGCAGCCAAATCCCAAATATGATAATCCTCCTGCCATCTCTTACCCAAAACAGAAGCCAAATATCCTTGTGACTTTTCCGCCCAAATTTGCGGAGTAAAAAAAGAACCCTTTCTTGAGCGTATATCTTGAGGAACAAGTAAATCTCGCCTGTTTATAATATAATCCCAATATTCCTTTTTCGGCGGTCTATGATATCTCTTCCAAAA
>CAKVCG010000196.1 GCA_934725525.1 uncultured Brachyspira sp.
CTTGCCATTGTTCCCATAGCCATTAATTTTGATATAATATCGGAAGCTCTTAAATTCATTTTCTTTGCCAAATCGCCTACGGTAATCGTTTCCATTATATTAATTTCTTTTTCAACGCTTGCAAGTCTTTGTTCCTGTTGAAGTTTTTTCGCTTGCATTTTATTGAATATTTTATTTTCTTGTCTTAACGCCGCTTCGGCTTTAGCGTCTTTTATAGAATTCTTTTTATCGTAATCTCTTTTTTTAGAATCTCTTCTTCCAGAATCCGCTCTACCGCCGCCTTTGGAATACGGAGACTCTTCTATCGCGGCGGGCTGCTCTTCTTTATAAAGAGTTTTACTCGTTTGCCTATTAAAATATTTATTGCTTCCGCCGAATGTAGCCTTCGATTTATTTTCTCTATTATGGGAATAATTTTTTTCTTTTAATCTTTCTCTAAAATTATCCTTAGCGCCTTCTTTAAGAGTAGTTTTTGAGGTTTCGCTTTTACCGCCCTCTTTTTTCTCAGTTTTTATTATAATTTTTTTCTTTATAACTTTTTTAACTTTCTTTTTTATAGCGGTAGCTTGAGTTTCCTCGTTATTGTCGGAAGAACCGCCTACATTGGCTTTTAATTTTATAATAACTTTTTTGGGTTTATTATCGGTTGTAATATTTTCCTCTTTTTTCTCGCTTTTTTTAGGCATCTATCCTTTCCAATTTAATTCTAATTTCCTCTCGGAAGTAAATTAGTTTGCATCCCTTGTTGTAGTTGTTGTAAAGGAGACATCATACTCGCCTCTCCCAATACCGAATTATTTCTTTCTATAATAGCTTTATCTTTCAAGTCGGTTATATCTCTTTGAACCAACTGTTCCGAATAAGCGACTTTATATAATTGATTAATCGTAGTCATAGTTTGAGTATTATAGTTCGTTATTCCATACATTTGAGAAATTTGGTCTTTTGCCTGTTCAAAAAACGCTCTCGCCTGCTCGGGAGTAGGGTCGGGAATATTTTTGCTCGCTTCCAATATTAGCCTTTGTAAATAATATTGAGCTTTAAGAGTTCTCATGGCTGCGTTGATTATAGATTTCGCTTCTTCGCTTTCAAAAAATTTATCTTCTTCGGCTTTCTTTAAAAGAAGAACATCTCTTATTAAAACTTCCGAATAATACTGTTTGGTCGCGTTGTCGTTTTTTGCCAAAGCTATTTGTTCTTCGTTAGCGCCTTGATATTGCATAGAAGCTACCAAATCGTTTTCAAATTTAGTTTGATTTATCGAAAGGTCGTCAATTTTTATAACCCAATCTCCATCGCCTCCAGATAAATAATTAATCGAATCCAAAGAAGCGGTTGAATTCGCTTTATTAGCGCATGACAATAATAATATCGCAATAGAACATATTAATAATATTTTAACATTTTTTAAATTTTCTAAATACATAGATTTTACTCCTTAATTTTAAATAAAGAAAAATTTAATGATTTTATAGTTTATCATATATAAATATTTCTGCAAGTAAAAATTAATAAAAAATGTATAAGATTCAAATATTAAGATTACACTTGAAACAATATTATAAATAAAATATACTATAGAAAAATTTTAAAGGTTTAAAAATTTCAATGCAGGAAATAAATTTAAATAATATAAACAGAATAGTTTTCAAATTCGGCACTAATGTTTTAAGAGGCGAAGACGGATATATT
>CAKVCG010000197.1 GCA_934725525.1 uncultured Brachyspira sp.
CAAATAAAAATTGCCATTGAAGAAATGGATACTACAACTCAAAGAAACGCCGCTTTGGTTGAAGAGGCTACGGCTTCCGCGGATGTTTTATTTTCTCAATCTAAAGAATTAATGGATGCGATTCATATATTCCAGCTTCCAGAGAATAACGGAGATAAATAGTTTAAATACTAATTAAGCGAATTTTAAAAGAGGGGTTTTATAACTCCTCTTTTATTTTTTATATGGTAAACTTATAAAAGCGCAATTTTTCTCAAAGCCTCGTAAGACACAATAGCGACTGAATTTGAAAGATTAATCGAACGAACTTTATCCGTCATCGGAATATAAATCGAATTATCAAAATCGTTTTCCCATAAAGATTCTCTCAAGCCCGAGCTCTCTCTGCCAAAAAGAAATATATCGTCATTTGAATAATCGAATTTATCGAATCTTATTTTTCCAAATTTTGAAACGGGAACTATTCTCAAATTCTTTTCTTTAGAATATTCCAAAAAAGTATTTTCGTTTTCATGTTTTATAAGTTTTAGGTTTTCCCAATAATCGAGTCCCGCTCGTCTTATTTCTTTTGAACTCAAAATAAACGAAGGTTTTGAAACTATATGCAAAGTTATTCCAAGTCCAACGCATAGCCTTCCAATATTTCCCGTATTCGCCGGTATTTCGGGGCGATAGAGAGCTATTGATATATTAAAATTATTAAATTCTTTTTCCATAAATAAATTTTTATTGATTTAAAATTAAATAATGCATATATAAAACAAGGGGTTACTCTGCGCCATTTAGGGCAACCCCCTTGTTATAAAATTGATAATCAATTTTTTATTTATATTAAATTAATTATCTTTAGTTTCGTCTTTTGTATTATTAGAGTTTTTAGCCTCTTCGCCTTTAGCTATAATAGCGTTTTCTTCTTTCGCAGGTTCGGGTTTCGGAATTAAAGTATGAAGCAATGTATAAACCGCCGCTACATTTTCTTCTCCAGATTCCGCCGCCACTCTGAAAGACATTAAAGAAGAATATCTGCTTCCGCCGTAAGCGTATTTGAATCCTATTTCCGCAGTTCCGCCCGCGTCTATATTCACCGTTTGAGAGTCGAGAGCTATTGCCGATAAAGCCTGCGCCAAATCGGTTTTTATCGAAACATTATTTTGCCTTTTTGAAGTTCTATTAACTATAGTCAAAACTCCCGTTCGGTTTCTCTCGTCAAGTTTGACGGTCACATTGAAAGGATTTTCCGAATATTTTTCTTCTATTCTCGAAACTATCGAAGCGTTTATATTCGCCCATTCTCTTATGCTATTTCCCGCTCCTCTGAATCTCGACCATAACATTCTTGAAATATCATGAAAGAACACACCTCTTATTCTACTGCTTCTATTGAATTTTGCTTCGGACTCATATACTCTTTTCATATATTCCAATTCGGGCCTTAGACTTCCATCTTGAAGTCTATTATCTATCATATTTCCGACTAAAGCGTTATATTCTCCAGATAAATATCTGGGCCAGCTCGCAAGCATTCCTACATGCTGCGCTCTGCTCGCCTCGTATATCATTACCGCATCGTAATCTATACCGGCATCAAAAAACATATAAGGGTCCTGTCCATGTTCTTGCCCTTGCGCCCAACCTAAAGTGAAAGCCCATAATTTTTT
>CAKVCG010000198.1 GCA_934725525.1 uncultured Brachyspira sp.
TAATTAGTAATCATTGAAGTATTTGTAGTCGATGCGTTTGTAATTATAGAATTATTTATATCGTTAGTATCAATTTCTGGCATAAACTTAACGGCGTCAGCATAATTATTAGCGTCAAAAGAAGCAAAATCAACGACTTCAAAAAATATATCGGTATCGTTATTAGATATAGTAAAACTTTCATTTTCGTTAATAACATATATTAAATTATTTCCATCTGTAGAATATTTCATTCTGTCTACTTTGCCTTCAATTTGTTTTTCTTCTCCGTTTACATTGATAAAATATTCTCCATCTCTTAAATAAGAAAAGGCAAAATCATTGTCATCAATAATAGAAGCGAATAATTCCGAGTATTCCGTTTGTCTTTCACCGTTTATAACTGCGATTCCATAGTCGGTTAGTCTTGCAAATATTATGGAATTATTTCCTGAAAAATCGCTTCTTTCTATAGAATCAAATTCCATTTCTTTATCGCCATAAATTAAAGTCCACATATCTTTTCCCGTAGAAGATTTCAACATTGTGGCGACTAAAATATTATTTGGAAGTATTTTTATTATTCCCGCGTCTTTATAGCCCGTTAATCTTTTGTCTTTATAAATTATATCAAAAGTTTTTTGATTATTTATATCGGTTTTTTCTATTATAACGGCAAAATTATTTTCGTCTAAAATGTATCCGTCTTTTACTCTCTCGCCTCTTTGCAAAGTATATATTTGAGGAAAAGCCGAAATATTGATTAAAATAAAAGAAATAAATAATATAAAAATTCTCATAAAGATTACTCGCTTTAAATTTAATTTAATATCTTAAATATTTTACTTTAATAATTATTATTAGTAAAGTATAAAAATAAGTAAAATTAAGAAATTGATAAATTTATATATAGTCATAAATATTTGACAATTTATATATTGTATGCTAAAATATTCAATTATTGAATTCTCAATAAAATCAAAAATGAGGTGAATCTATGAATTACGAATCATTAGCTCAAAACTCCAGATTTTTTACAATATCGGCGGCAATATTGACATTAGCGTTCGCATTCTATTTTTATCAATGGATGCGAAAACAAGACGAAGGAAACGACAAGATGAAAGAAATAGCTTCTCATGTTCGTTCGGGCGCTATAGCCTACCTAAAACAACAATATAGGGTTATAGCCTTCTTTTTTGGAGGCGCTTTCATTATCTTTGCCATTCTTTCATACGCTTTGAAAGTGCAAAATCCTTTCGTTCCGATTGGCTTTTTAACGGGAGGTTTTTTCTCCACTCTTTCGGGCTTTTTAGGAATGAAAACTGCGACTTACGCTTCGGCAAGGACGGCTCATGCGGCTTCAAAATCTTTGAATCAAGGTTTGACAATCGCTTTTCGTTCTGGAGCGGTTATGGGACTTACGGTGGTCGGTTTGGCTCTATTCGATATTTCCATGTGGTTTATAATATTAAACGGTTGGCTTGATAATAATTGGTTTAATACGGATTTTTTAGGACTCGGTAATATTTCAAGAGATTCTATGGACTATATCGCCGCTAAAATGCATTTTATAACGACAACAATGTTAAGTTTCGGAGTAGGCGCTTCTTTTCAGGCTCTATTTGCAAGAGTTGGAGGCGGAATATTTACAAAAGCTGCCGATGTCGG
>CAKVCG010000199.1 GCA_934725525.1 uncultured Brachyspira sp.
GCTTCCAACATGCCCTAAAATGGCAACATTGCGGATACTTTCGGGTTTATATACTTTTCCCATAGTCTCTCCTTTTATATATAAGATTTATATTAATATATGCAAGATTTCTAAAGGTGCTTAAAAGATAAGCTGATTCGTAGAAAGTTAACTTGTGCATGATACCTTATAGTATAGTAAAAAAAACGCCAAAAATCAAATTTCTACTCATAATTGGCTATATATTTTATATATAAAGAATATGAATATATGTAATTTAAGTCTTGGATATTAAAACTACTTATTATATTTTATCTATATTTTATCTATATTTTATCTATATTTTATCAAAAGTATAATAGAAAATACTTTAAAAAATTTTAAAGCATTGTATAAATTCCCATATGATTAAGTTAAATAAAAATATTATAAAATATAAACGAGCAAATCTAGAGTCTCACTTTAAACTTTAAAGCAGACGCCAAAAGAAAGAAAATTTTGATAAGGATAAAAATATTAACTAATCCAAATTAACGAATTCCAATTTATATTTTTCATTATTCAAAAAAACATTCAAAAGATTTTTAGATTTATTTTTATCGTTTGAAGTCGTATATATAATTAATCGTTTTTTTTCATTAAAATTATTATTTAAAATATTATTTTCTTTCAAATATTTTTTTACCGACAAAGCCGTTATGTGACTCGGTTCTATAATTTTTTTTACATTGTTTTTATTTTTATTTTCTTTCAAAACTTTTTTTATATCTTTTATTACTAAGGGATAATGAGTGCATGCTAAAAGCAAACTGTCTGAATTTGAATCTATTTTTTTTATATAATCGTTTAATATTTCAAATCTGTCTTCATAACTTTCCCAACCATTTTCTATCATGGGGCATAATTTTTTGCAAACTATTTGAGTTATTTTCATGTCTTTATTTTTTTCTTTTATTTTTATTAAATATATTTTCGATTTAACCGTAAAGTCCGTAGCCATAATTGATATATTATCTTTGGCGATTTTATTTACTTCGGCGCATGCATTTGAAATAACTTCTATTATTGGAATATCATATTTTTCTTTTAATATTTCGGATGCCGATGCGGAAATTGTGTTGCATCCTATAACCAATATTTTGCAATTTTTATTTATGAGGAATTCCGCCATTTTAGAGGATAATTCTACGATTTCTTTTTTTGATTTATCGCCGTAAGGAATATTTTTATTGTCGCCAAAATAAATATAATTTTCGTTCGGCATTAATTTTAATAATTCTTTTAAAATCGTTATTCCGCCAAATCCCGAATCGAATATTCCTATAGGTTTTGAATTGATATACATAAAAATATAAATCCATATAAGCATATAAATTAAAGGTAATTATATAAAAAATTAATATAATAATCAATATATATTACAATTCGCTATATTTTATATTAATTTACTTGAATATAAACAAAAAACATGTATAATATATCCTAAAAATTAAATAGGAGTAAATTTTATGAATAACGATATATTAGCAGCTATTCAAATAATGCTTATCGGTATGGGAGTCGTAGTTTTATTTTTAATTATATTGGTTTATGTAATGAAATTTGTAAGTGTCGTTATAGCTCAAATAAATAAAATAAT
>CAKVCG010000200.1 GCA_934725525.1 uncultured Brachyspira sp.
GTTATTCATTTATTGGAACTAAACAACCTTGAATAATATAATATAATTTTAAACTTTCAAGTTAAACGGGCGAGGTTTGAACTTCGTCCGTTGTTTTTTATTTGTATTAAAATAAAAAAAGAATAAGAATTTATAATTTTTCAATTTCTTTTATGGTTAATCCCGTATATTTTGAGATTAGGTTAATATCCGCTCCGTCTTTTTTCATGGTTTTGGCTATTGATATTTGTCCTTCTTTTATTCCTTCTTCTCTCTCTACATTCATCATATCCTTGTAAAAATATTCATTCCATTCCTTTTTTCTGTAAGCGTTTATCAACGGGTCGCTATCGATAAAATTTTGACATCTCTTCTCTACTTCTTCAAAAATATTATTTTCTTTTATTAAGTTTGACATATTCTCCCCCTTAAAAAATTTTATCCAACTTGATAATTTTTCTTTGTCATTATTTAAATTAAATTTCGGTAATTCGATATAATGCAACATACAATGGTCGGTTAATATTTTGTTATGTTTAATTTCTTTCAATAAATAGCAAGAATGAAAATCGTCTATATCATTGAATAAAACAAAATCTAAAACATTAATGCTAATTACGGGCGAAAGTTTTGTATAATTTTCCGATTTATTAAGCAAAGAACTATAACTATTCGCCCAATAATAAAGACTTCTGCGAATAAAATATTGATTTCCTTGTAATTGAATTTCAATAATTACTGTTTGATTGTCTTCAGTTATACATTTCACATCAACGATTGATTCTTTACCGTCTAAATATTTTGTAAGATTAAACGGGTTAAGAATTACAACATTATTGAAAGTTTGAAAATTTAAATCAATCATTACTCCGTTTATAAAATCTAAAACAATATTTTCGTTTCCTTCGTCAGAAAAAAGATAACGAATAAAACAATCATTTTTTTTGTTTAAATTATCAATGGTAATAATTTCATTTTTGCTTTTTTCTATGTATTCAAATTCGTCCATAAGGTGTATTATAACAGAATAATTTTATTTGTCAAAAGAGAATACGATTTATATTTATTCTGAATTTGATAAAAAATATAAAGAAATAAATTAAAAATTTGGTTGATTAGAATAATTGAAGGAAAGAAAAGCGGAATTGATATGAGAGAGTTGGAGGAAGAGGTTGATAGGTTGGTTTATAAATTGTATGGTTTGACGGAAGAGGAGATAAATATAATTGAAAATAGATAATTTAAATTTGATAAAATTATAGTTTTTCAACTTCTTCGATACTTAAACCTGTATTTTCGCTTATAAATTTTATATCTAAACCTGCATTTTTTAGGTTTTTGGCTATATATTTTTTTTCTTCTTCTCGTTCTCTATTAAGCATCATTTTTTGTCCTAATAAAAACGCGTCTCGGGCATCGTAAGCACGCATAAGTTTTTCGTCCGAAGTAAATCTTTTGTATTCTTCAATTACTTTTGTCATAATCGGGTTTGCCTCCATTAATTCTTTTTCTATAGCTTTTAAATTTTTGCTTGTAAAAAATTTCATCCAAGTTAATAATTTATTTTTCTTTAATTCGTCTATGGTTGATTTTTCTATTATTTCAATAAA
>CAKVCG010000201.1 GCA_934725525.1 uncultured Brachyspira sp.
CGCCATTCCGCCCGTCATAGCGCCGTCTCCTATTATCGCTATAACCTCTCCGCTATCTAGCAAAATATTTTTAGCTTGAGCTACTCCATAAGCGAAAGAAAGAGAAGTTGAAGCATGTCCCGTCTCTTCAATATCATGTTCCGACTCGCATTTTTTAGGAAATCCAGAAATTCCGCCGTAGGCTCTTAATGTATGGAATTTGTCTTTTCTTCCCGTTAAAATTTTATGAGTATAAGTTTGATGTCCGACATCGAATATAAAAGCGTCTTTCGGGGAATCAAATAAATAATGAAGAACTATAGTTAAATCAACGACTCCCAAATTGCTACCTAAATGCCCGCCCGTATTTGAAACAGTTTTAATTATAAAATTTCTTATTTCTTTAGCAAGTAAAGGAAGTTCTTCTTTTTTTAATTTTTTCAAATCCAAAGGACTGTTTATATTTTCTATATACATACTTGTTTATACTTTTAATAATTTTTTAATATTATAACCGTAAAATATTTTATTTCAATATTTAAATCTATTTAATCAAAATATGCAAATATTCCGTTGTGTCGTCTTTTTTATTAAATCGATTATTGTCAGCTTTAAATCTTTTATAGATTTTATTTTTTAAACTATATTTTCCTTGACTTTCAAAAATTTCTTTAATTTGTTTTAAAGATAATAAACCTTCGTCATTATAACTTAAAAAGATAAATTTAAAATTGGCGTTTTTAATCAGAGTTTCAAGCTCTTTATAAACTTTATCTTTTTTACACCAATTTGATTTATCGTATTCTCGTAGTCCCGTTTTGCCTTTCGGAATAAAATCATCGTAAAGCGCAATCGTATTAAGCAAATGATAATTAGCTCCGTATTCTCTCGAATTATATGGCGGGTCGAGATAAAGTATATCGCCTTTAATTTTTTTGATAAGAGTATTTGCATCCTCGTTAAAAATGTCATGTTTATTTTCGTTTATTTCAAATTCGGCGGGTTTTAATATAAGTTCTTTTTGAGCGGATTTTTTAATATGTTTCAAAAAAGCTCCGTAAACCGAAGCTGTATTTGCCACTTTATCGGCGGATTCTAAAAGCGAAGCCAAAAGAAAAAAATATTCGTTATCGTTTATAGATTTATTATTTTTCCATTCTTCTATTTTCAAGCGAATAGCGTCAATTTTCATAGCGTTATAATCGCTAAAATATTGCCTTTCATTTCCTCCGCTCGGAGAATAATTAATAAAAATTTTAGATTTTATGGGTTTAAGATTATTCAATAAATCTATTAATTGATTTTTTCTTTTTAAGATTTTATTATTTCCTATATAATTTTTTGCAAGAACAAAACTGTAATATTCTTTATCGTTCGCTATAATTTTTTTGACTTGAGTTTTGAATATTTTGCTTACCGCGGCTGTCCCCGTAAACAAATCGCAAAATATATTTTCGCTTAAAGGTTTGGAATTATTTTCTTTTAGAGTTTCTTTTATGCTTTCTTCTAAAAAAGACGATAGAGTAAATTTAGAACCGATATAATTCACTATTCGTCCTT
>CAKVCG010000202.1 GCA_934725525.1 uncultured Brachyspira sp.
GTAAAATATATTTTTATTTTTAGTAGCGATACTCAAGGAAAGTTTACAATGGATGCCACAGTAGGTTCAACATCACAATCAGTAACTGTAGATATTACTAAAAAATAATAAAACAATAAAGATTTAAGACAACAACCTCTATGTTCAAAAAGAGCATAGGGGTTTTATTTTTTAAAGAAAGATAATAATTTATTTTTATCTGTTTTGACGCGGTTTATACTTAATTGTATAAACCGTTTTTTTTATTTAATAAAGTGATTTATTAAAAATGTATTATTCGGCAAAGGCGGATTTTAGTTTCGGTTAAAGCTATTGTAATGACTAATTTTTGATAAAATAAAAAATATAAAAAACTCTAAAAAGGATTAATCAAATTTTTATTTTTAACAAAATTAATCGGAGTTAAAATTATATAAGAAATTAAAAAATTGAATAAAGATATAATGCATGAAAATATTAAAAGCGAAGAATAAATATTTAAAGTTTTATCCACAAAGAGCGAAATATATTCGGGCATTTTGAAATTAAAAATTGTTTCTATTATAAAAAGCAAAGTATTAATTATTAAAGAAACGGCAAATATTACGAGCATTCCTTTCCAAGCATGCGAAATATCCGCGGGACTCAATTCCATATGCGAGGCTATCGAAATTGAAAGATAAATAAAAATCCAAAACGATATTTTTTTATAAGATTGGCTAACTAAAACATTTTTAATAATATTTGAAAATATATTTAAAATAGAAATAAAAATATTTGAAATTCCGCTATAAATCATATTTAATATTCCCGCCGATTTGTCATAATCAATTTTAACCGAAAAAATATTTTCTTTAAGTTCGGGCGCTAATAATAAAAAAAGAAAATAAACTATCAAAGTTCCAATTATAATCGGTCCCACGCCAATAAAAAAATTTCCTATTTGTTGATACCAACTCCTCGAATCGTAGCTATGAAGAACATAACCTATAGTTTCCGATTTCGTGGTAAATAATTTTATATCGTTTATTTTATGATTAAATATAATGCAAAATAATGCATGCGATAATTCATGAATCGGAGTTCCAATCCAGCCCGTTATATAAAGTTCGGTTTTTGCGCCTAAAGTTTTTGCAAATATTCTTCTTGTCATTGAAGATAGGACATATAAAATAAAACCGAAAATTATTATATTTCCAAATAATCTAAATAAATCTATAAAAGTCTTTGAAAAAATGATAGCTATGAAATAAATTATATCTTGTAAGGTTTTTATAAAATTTTCCGTTCGCATTGCTATTTTATCGGAAGAAAAGATATAATAATTACTTGACTTTTATTTAATAATTTTACCTCAATACAAAACTTCTTGTCTCTATACTTGGGCTTTCATCCGCTATAAAAGATTCAAATACTATAATATATTCTCCCGCAGACAAATTGCTTAAATCTTTTTTAGGAATCGTGAGTTTAAAAACCTCGCCTTCCAAATTAGCGTTATATTCAATTTCGCCGCCTTTTTGTAATTGAAGCAAAACTTT